>JAITAZ010000409.1 GCA_031283825.1 Planctomycetaceae bacterium
ACTTTTAAATGTGTTATTGCCGTTACCGTATGCTAAAGCATACGGTTAATAATGTACTGTCCTTGCAGGACAATGAAAAATAAAATTGTCCAGTAAAATTATTCCACTGATATATTACACAAAATTTTATTTTACGCTTTTTGTATGTTTTTTTATTTTTTGCGTGGTTCGTAATCTTGCAAAAATTCTTCTTGTTGAAATTTATTGTAGGATTTGCATATTTTGAAATTTGTATCCGCATAGATCGCGAATTTCCCATTTTGGCGACGCTGGGATTTTACCAAATGACGGCGCTGAATAATACGTAAGTTTAATTCGCTCGTTGTTCACCGACGCGATCATAAATCCGATGCGGTTTAATTCTTTTAAAATTGAGGTTTCTCTTTCTAGAAAAGGCGGTTGAGGCAAATAAAATTTATGCGCTGCACTTCCGCAAATTATTTGTTCTAATTCGGCTTTTCCATTCGGACTTTTTATTCGAGAACGATGATACATGTGATCATGTCCGCAAATAAAATATTTTACGTTGTTCTCTTGCAAGCTCGAAAAGAAATTATTTTGAATTTCGGGATGCGAGTTTTGATTTTTCTCGTCGTCGCTGAAAACGTTGTCTTTATGATTTTGTCCTAGCAAATCTTTATGAGCGAACACAATCGAAAACTGATGATCAGATTTAGATAATTGAGAATTTATCCAACTCTGATAATTTCCGATAGAGTAAGCTTTGCCGTTTTTCGTGCCGTCATTGACTAGCGGAAACGTGTCGAGCAAAATGAATTTACCGTTTTTGTGCGTGAACGAGTAGGTCATTCCGTCTGCGTTCCGTAATTTTGGGCTATTTCCTTCGTTTCCTTTTGTTCCGGGCAAGTTTGGAAAAGCGGCTTTGAATTGTGCAACAGATTCGAGATCAAAGCTGTCGTGATTTCCGCGCAAGGGATAATATTTTATTCCGGCATCGAGAATAGATTGATTGCGGGCGGCTCTGGTTTCAAAAGCGATTGCGGAGGAATGCTCGACTAAATCTCCTACTTGAATAACTAAATCGACTTTTTGCCGAATCATTTCGGAGTTGATAGCGTCGATAATGTGTAAAGCGGTTCCGTGAAAAGGCGCTTTCATGTTTGTTCCCCATTGAGTATCGGGGATGATTCCGAATTTCCATTCGTTTTTTGATTCGCTGCAATAAACCTGCGAGCTTAATGGCAAGATTAAACCGAGCGAGGTTAAACGTAAAAAATCGCGGCGTGTAGTTTGCATAATTTTTTGGTTTGTAAATAGAGAGTTAATTTTTGTTACGAAATTGTATCGCGTATTTATTTTGACATTATTGTAAACTGTTCATACTTGAATTTTCGGTTAGAGCTGACTGCTTATTTTCGGAAAACAGTTTTTTACGCTTTCAAGTCGCCGAAATTTATAGTACGAATTGATATATTTCGATTTTGTAAGTGTAGCGTCAAATCGAATTAAAACAATAACATCATATTATGACTATCGCTATGAATTTCGGCAAAGCGGTTAAAAGCCCGATTCTTGTTAGGTAATTAGGCGGACTAACTAAAAATTCAATCGCGAGTAGTTTGAAACGATACTTTTTCACATTTGGGAATCTCTAAAAACTCGTTTTTTTATTAACCACAGAGAACACAGAGTTCACAGAGAGAATATTTTTTACAATTAAATTTTGATTTAAATTAAAATTTTCTCTGTGTTCTTTGTGAACTCTGTGTGTTCTCTGCGGTTTAAAATAAATTTTTAATTTTTTGAGATTCCCATTTAATTTTGCCGCAACAGATCGCAATAGATAATAAAATCCATAGAGAAATTGTCGCGGCAGTCTTGCGATAAATTGTAATGATAATTGTTAAGAAATTATTAAGAATTTGTAAATTATTTATTAAGATTCGATTAAGATTTGGTAACCGTTCACGGATTTTTAAATTCTGAATTATGTAATATTATTCGGAAAATTTATTTTGGATTTTGCGTTGTAACAATTTATTAAGGGATTTTTAGCGTTTTTAAATTGCTAAACCCAACGTAGAGACGCAATGCTTTGCGTCTCTATCGGTGATCTTTTGATCGAACAATGAGACGCAAGGCATTGCGTCTCTACATTGGTTAATTTGTAAATATTCACGTTTTAATTTTGCGATAAAAAATAAAAAATTCCGTGAACGGTTACAAAAAACTACAGCTAGTTGCAAAATAAAAAATTATTCCACTGATATATTACATTTATTTTAAGAGGACTTTGGGGACAAGAGGACACGCTTGTTTGAAATCTGTTGTTTGAAATCTATGGTTTAGCGACTCAATTGAGCAAAACGGGAATTACACTGATATATTACCTCGATATATTGCCTTTTTTTGAGGTTTGCCCGCCTTGATTTTTTTTTAGATTCAGGTAGGATTTTTGTCTATGAACGAAACATCCATAGCCGTAATCGACTCGAAATTGCTGTTTAATGTGTTCGGTCCTAGCGACGTTAATCTTCGTCAAATTCGTCAGACATTAGGAATAAAAGTAATACTCGATAACGACAAAATAATCATTCGCGGCGCCCCAGACGCAATCAGAAAAGGTGCTACACTACTCGAACAACTACAAAAAACAGCGCTCAACAATTGCTCAATCAACCCTGACGATATTTCACGAGCGATCTCAGAAGTTAATCAGGATAAAAAAATCACTAACGCCAAACCCATTGAGGTATTCGGCAGTAAACAAGTACGCCCCAAAACCGCTGGTCAAGCAGAATACCTCGAAAAATTACGTCAACACGAAATTGTCTTTTGCATCGGTCCAGCCGGAACCGGAAAAACTTATCTCGCAGTCGCAAAATCTGTAGAAACTCTCAAAAACGATCAAGTAAAAAAAATCGTATTAGTTAGACCAGCAGTCGAAGCAGGCGAAAATTTAGGTTTCCTGCCCGGAGACCTACAGGCAAAAATTAACCCATACCTAAGACCACTGTTCGACGCACTCGCAGATATGATAGAAAGAGACCTCCTAAAAAAATATATGGAAGAAGATAGAATCGAAGTAATTCCACTCGCCTACATGAGAGGTCGAACACTAAATAACGCCGCAATCATACTAGACGAAGCACAAAACACCACCATCGCACAAATGAAAATGTTTCTAACAAGAATGGGAGATTCCTCAACTATCGTAGTTTGCGGAGATACCACACAAATCGACCTGCCAGAAAATAAAAAAAGCGGACTAATCGACGCACTAAATCGACTAAAACATATAAACGAAATCGCTATCGTTAAACTCAATAAATCAGATATCGTAAGACATAAACTAGTACAAAAAATCGTTAACGCTTACGAATAATTTGTAACTATTCCAGATTTCAAACAACAATGTCCCATTTGTACCATAAAAAAGAAACATTTGTTACCGTTAAATGTATATTTGATCAATGATTGCCTACTGAAATAGCTACAAAATATACAAAATACGTTTTAATCTATCCAGACTAAATTTTTATCAAACAGAAGACGTAAACCGAAATCCAAAGCTCGAACAGATTAAAAACGCAATCAATTAAAAATATATGACCAATTCATCACAGACAACGTTCCACGACGGGACGTCGCCAACCCCTTTACCGACTCCTCCGCCAACTCCTTTGCCTAATTCTGGTTCGCCGCCGGAATCGCAAAACGGAACTCACGGACACGGAGATCACGTAAATCAAAATGGAATTCACGGCGATCACGGAGATCACGTAACTCAAAACGTAACTAACCAAACCACGACCGCCGCCGTAACTCCAACTCAGCGAAAAACCAGAAGCGAACGGGTCGCGTTGCACATGGCGCCGCAAGGAATTTTCGCAAAAACATTCGCCGGAATGAAACAAGATCATTACGGCATGATTCTATTTATAATGTTTGTAACTTCTCTTATTATAAGCGCTATTGTCGGCGCGTGGGATCCGCCTTTTACTTATCGTCTGCATGACATCGTGCATCGCGCTATTGTCTGCAATACTGATTTTAGAGTTGCTAGCGCGTCTGCTAGAGAAATCGAAATCGAGCGAGTCCGAAAAAATGTCGTGCATATCTTTTACAACGACGCGGAACCGCTAGATAATTTACGTGAAAATCTGTGGAGTCTAATTAATGTCTTTATAAATGCTCGAACTTACGAGAATCTATCTAATAAGGAACGCGAAAGTTGGAATCAATTTCTTTTGCCGCGAGGTAGTAAGGAAATCCCGAAAGAAGTAAATCCGAAAAACGCTTTTGAAAAATTTATCGCTCATTTCAAAGACCCCAAAAAGGTCGATCAGTTAAACGATCAGCTTCGGATTGTCTTTTCGAATTACGGAAGACACGGTTTGATTACGACTTTAGATTTCAATGCAAACGAGGGTAATATCGAAAAAATTCTAGTTTATCAGAAGGGAGAATCGGTGGGAAAAGCGGTAGAGTTTAAGTTGCGGGACGTTCAGATTAGCGATGGTAGTTCTTTACGCGAATTGTTGCAGCAATATCTGCCGAGCGAGATGCAAGATGAAACTTTTGTCGATTATATTTTCAACTGGATTTATCCTCAACTGAGAAACACGCTTACGGAGGATAAAAACGAGACTGCGATTGCTACGAAGGCAATGGTCAAGGCGGTTAAGGATGTTTATGTCAAATATGCGCCGGGCAGGATTTTGGTTGAATCGCGCTCGATTTTGGATTTGGATTCGCTGATGTTGTTGCGGGCGGAGTATGATGCGGCGATGGAATATCGGGCGGCGAATAATAATGTTCGGCGGATTGTGAGATTTAGTTCGCTTGTTGTTACGAATATGATTTTGTTTGTAGTGTGTTGGGGTTTTTTGCGTAAACGCGAAAGACGCCGACCTCAAACGCCGCAATCGTTTTTATTTCTGATGGCGTTAATTATTTTGACTGTTGCGACGTCTCGGCTTTTGCATGGCGGAACGTTGACCAATGCGGAGTGGGAATTATTACCGATTTTAATTTTTGTTATGACTGTATCTATTATGTATTCTTGGGAGTTAGCGGTAGTATTTTCTTTTTTATTGGTGTTGATAATTTCGTTTGGAGGCGGTGGTGCGATAGGGACGTTGATTGTGCTTTTTTCGGTTTCAGTGGCGACGGCGATTCAATTGGGGCGTCTTCGGTCTCGGAACAAGTTGTTGTTGGTTTCGTTTAATGCGGGTTTGGTTGCGTTTATATTGACTATTGCGGTTGGACTTTTTTCGGGGCGGGAATTGGCGGTGGTGTTATTTTTTGATGCGTTGACGAATTGGGTTTGGTCGTTTTTGGCGGGTTTATTGATGACGGGATTATTGCCGTTTATTGAGGGATATTTTGGAATATTAACAGACATGAGTTTGTTAGATTTGGGTAGCGTATCTCATCCGCTTTTGCAGAGTTTGAATCGATTAGCGCCGGCAACGTATGGACATTCGATACAGGTCGGCACGATTGCGGAAACTGCTGCAGACGCAATTGGCGCGCGTGGACTTTTAACTAGAGTAGGCGCGTATTTTCATGATATTGGCAAAATTATGAAACCGGAGTATTACACGGAGAATCAGGGCGAGAAGGAAAACATTCATGACAAGTTAGAGCCGCAGGTTAGTACGATAGTTGTTGTTGCTCATGTTAAGGACGGAGTTGACTTAGCGAGGCAGCATCATTTGCCGAAGCCGTTGATTGATTTGATTGAGCAGCATCATGGTACGTCTCTTGTTTCTTTCTTTTTTGGCAGGGCGAAAAACAAGAGTGATCAGCCGACGCAGCAGGTTGACGAGAGTACGTTTCGTTATCCGGGTCCGAAGCCTCAGACGAAGGAGGCGGCGATACTGATGATAGCTGACGCTTGCGAAAGTGCTTGTAGAAGTATGGGAACGACGGCGACTCCGGGAAAAGTCGAAAACAAAGTGCATGTAATAATAAAACAAAAGTTGGACGACGGGCAATTCGACGATTCAGGGTTAACGTTGAAGGAGTTAAAAACGATTGAGAACAGTGTAATTAAATCAATCATAGCCGCCAATCACGGAAGAATCCGTTATCCAGGACAAGTTGACGAAGAATCTCATAAAGCGTCGGTAGTGTCGGAGATATCGTTGCATAATAATTAGTCGTAGAAAGAGAAATATACTTTAAACAAGAATAAATGATTCGTTTGTTAAAGCTCAAAGTGTAAACAATCATTGATCTTGAGTAATCATTTATTTCAGCCGTCTGTTCGGGTTTTGATTGCTCGTCAGCGAGCGCATTTGCGTAATGGCTACTCTATTTAACTCTGTTAGGCGTTGGCTTTGCGGAAGTTCCTGTCTAATTAGCAGCGCATTGATACTCTCCATGTTGGACAGTACAACCAGCTGTTCCAGCGTGGCAAAATCGCGAATATTTCCCTTGACGCCGGAGTTTTGGTCGCGCCATTGCTTTGCGGTCATTCCGAACAAAGCGACATTCAGCAAGTCGGCTTCTTCGGCATAGACACAGTTAATCTGCTCTTTGGTAACAGCTTGCGGAACAATATGTTCCTTTATTGCGTCGGTATGAATGCGGTAATTGATTTTCGAGAGAGTACGCTGCAAGTTCCATTCGAGTGAAAGACGACGATTTTCGTCTTCTTTTAAACGCTGAAATTCTATTATTAACAGATATTTAAATTCAGCCGACAACCATGAGGCAAATTCAAAGGCAATATCTTTGTGGGCAAACGTCCCGCTGCCGTATCTTCCCGGCTTGGCAATAATTCCGATAGCACCGGTCTTCTCACTCCACTGTTTTGAGGTAAGCACGAAACCGTTAGTGCCGGCTTCACTTTTAATGTTACTGAATTCAGTAACATTAAAATCGGGATTATTTACCCGTTCCCAGATACCTAAAAATTCAATAGTGTAACGGGTACTCACCCAGTGTGAAATAACAAGTCCCGTTGCATCTGCATTTTTGTATTTCGCCATATCTGTCAGCGAAATGTAATCTTCTTTCCTGTGCGAAAACAGAATTATCTCCGTTCCCTGTACGTTTATACTTTCTTTTTTACTCATTTTTTTTATTAGTTTATGTTTCTTCCACTACAATTTTACCGGATGTTCCACATGTTTTGGGCGGGGAATTTTATTGTAACGGAGGGTAGATATTTTAGTTAGGGCGATTTTTTTGATTTTTTTTGTTGTCCGCAGTTACAATTTTTTGTTTTTTTTCCAGACGGAGTGATCTCTGGGATGGGGACGTTGACAAGATTGAAAAGTTTTTCAATCTCTTTTCGCGGAGTCGGAATATTGTTTATCACGATATTTTTCGATTCGTCGATTTTGTCTTGAAACGTAATTTGAATCGTTCCCGATGTCTCCAATAAATTTAAGCCTTCCTCTACTGTAATGTCCAAGTTCTTCTATCTCTCGCGTAATTTTTGTAACAATAAATATGATAGTATCTCAACAAAAAAATGTCCCCGTTTTCTCGTCGGTGGTCGAAGATTGATTATTGCTTGCGACGCGAGTTGAAAATTCATTAGATAAAACGCGAAAAGTCTTTTTTATTTTTTAGAGCAAAGGCGATAGCTTCACAAGTTTCAGCACCCCATCGAGTGATATTCAAGATAGTCGTTTTGATAGTTTTATCGCCTTCACGACGCGACGTGCAAAGCAAGTATTGAGTATAAATTTTTCCATTAGGTTGCACGCGAAAATAATTTTATCAAAGTTACAAAAACTAATAAAAATCAAACTTATAAAAAAGACTATATTCATCGCTTGTAACCGTTCACAGAATTGTTTATTTTTTTATCAAAAAATTAAAACGTGAATGGTTACCGAAAAGTTTTGTTGAGAATATTACGTAACTCTCAAAGATGTTTCAATGCAAAACTATGAAAAACGTCATAGAATGTTCGTCAAATATTGGGCAAATAGAAGATGTTTTGCATCTTTTGGGAATTTTTTGATTTTTGTAAATCTTTATTTATCTAGCGGTTAAATGCCCCCTCTGGGACTCGAACCCAGAACCTACGGATTAAGAGTCCGTTGCTCTACCAATTGAGCTAAAAGGGCAAGTTATTTATCTCGCGAAAATTTATCTCATAATACATCTCATAACGCGATTTGTAAAACTACTAGTCCACAAAGTATATCACAATATCACTCCACTCAAAGGGGGGGAATAAGGATTGATGTTTTACAATTTATCATTTATCATTACAACACAAATCAAACTCGCTTCAATAATTCAAGCAATTTTCACGATAATTTACACGCCCAATTTCTCTGTCAATTGCTCAATTTTACAAGAGATGGTATATTGATAAACCACTCGCATTTCAATTTTCAGTTAAAATCGTTTGCCGCATTAGCTGCAACAGTTGTATTAGTTATAGTAGAAAGAAAATGTCAAGGAAAATCAAAATCGGCTTTTTATTTTTAATACAACAAAATAAATCCAGACTCATATTACCGCTCCAGAATTTTTGTTACAATAATTTTGAACCGCGTTTTTATAAAGAATCTCTCAAAACTCAAAATTCATTTTAACTGTAATTTTCACAAAGAACGAAAAATAATCTAACATTCCTAACACAACGCAAATTTAATAAATTCAAATTGTCATAGATTCCTAACGTTTAATTGAATTATAACTAATGACGTCAACTAATCGTTTCTTCATTTATCAGAACGTCCCGAAAATTTGAATTTATTTTCGTACAAAAATTAAAAATATGAAAAATATGTTAGCTATTTCAGAACAATTATTACAAATTATTCAAGAGCCAATCGCAATCTTAAATTTGTATCAAGGCAAATTGCTTTGGAAAAATTCCGCATTTGATAAATGGTTTCATAGCGTCGGCGCGTTGTCCGAGTCGCAGTTTATTGCCGATTTTTTTGCTCGTAATCGCGTCGCTATTGATCGTCTGATACAAAATAATCCGACGACGATGTCTGATGATAATAATAATCGTTACAATAATTCTGCTGAAACGAATTCTACTAGCAACGTAGTAAATCTGGAGTTGACGGAAAGTAAGGTCGTTGTTGCGTCAACGTTGATTTTTTGGCACGACGAAATTGCGCTTGCCGTTACATTTCGCGATAAATTAGACAGCGATTCTGTTATCGAAAAAAACAAACGCGATGAACTTCTACGCCGACAAAACCAAGCCTTAATCCAGCTAAGCAAAGACCCAATTCTCACAAGCGGCGATTTCAATGAAGCGTCGAAACGAATTGCCAAAACTACCGCTCTTGTTCTGAATGCTACGCGGGTTGGCGTGTGGTTATTGAAGCCGGACAGTCTTGTAAATATCGCGATGTACACGTCGGCAACGGACGACTTCGCGGTTGACCCTCCGTTTAATGCTTATAGTTATCCGAGTTATATTCGGCTATTAAAATCGGAGCGGAGTATTTCGATTCCTGACACAGAAAAGGATACTATTTTACCCGGCATGGCGAAGGGTTATGCTCTTGGCGGAATTCGTGCGCTTTTGGACACGCCGATTCGGGTCAATGACGAAGTTGTTGGGACGGTTTGTACGGAACATGCAGGTCAACCGAGAAATTGGACGTTTGAAGAAACAACGTTTGCCGCGTCGGTTGCCGACTTTTGCGTAATTGCGTTGGAAGCTACAAAACGCCGCGAAAGTCAGCGTCAGATGGAAACGTTGATTTCAAATTTGCCCGGAATGGCGTTTCGGTGTCGAAACAATTCGCCGGAGTTTACGATGGAATTTGTAAGCGACGGACTGACGACTATTACCGGATACGCTCCGGAAGATTTAGTTGACAACAAGCGGATGTCGTTTTTTGATCTGGTTCATCCTGAGGATCGCGAGATACTTCTTGCTGATAACAACAGTACGCTTACGGTTGGACGTCCGTTGGAGGCAACGTATAGATTTGTTCACAAGGACGGTAGTATTCGGTGGGTTTGGGAGCGTTCGGTTGTGGTTGAGATTGATCCGAACAATCCGAATTTTAGTATTTCGGAGGGATTTGTTACAGACATTACGGAGCGGCGGAGATTAGAGGAGGCGGAGTTAGCGTCACGGGCGAAGAGTGAATTTCTAGCTAATATGTCTCATGAGATAAGGACGCCGATGAATGGGGTGATTGGTCTAACGAATTTGCTTGCGAATACGTCGTTATCGTTGTTGCAGCAGCAGTATGTTGAGACGATTCAGCAGAGTGCAACGTCGTTATTAGCGGTGATAAACGACGTGTTAGACTTCTCAAAAATTGAGGCGAAAAAGTTGACGCTTGAGCAAATTGAATTTGAGCCGCGTAAATTGCTTGAGGACATTTGCGATGCGATAGCGGTGCAAGCTCATAGTAAGCGTCTTATGTTGACGTTAATTATTGATCCGTTATTTCCGTCGTTTTTGGTTGGCGACAGTGTGCGGGTGCGTCAGATTTTGGTGAATCTTTTGAGTAATGCGGTGAAATTTACGTCGGAGGGCGGGATACTTGTGGAGGCGAAGTTAGTGTCGGTTGAGGGTGATAAGTGTAGAGTTTTTATGTCGGTGCGTGATTCGGGAATTGGGATACCGCAGGAGAAGTTGGCGTCTCTTTTTGATCCGTTTTCGCAGGCGGACACATCGACGACGCGGAGGTATGGCGGGACGGGTTTAGGGTTATCGATTAGCAAGCAGCTGGTTGAAATGATGAATGGACAGATTCAGGTAGAGAGTCAACTTGGGAGTGGTTCGACGTTTTCTTTTTCGCTTGTGCTTGGAATGCCGGAGACGGGGATTCGGGATCAGGTTGTGGAGGATAGTTTATCGACGATATTATCGGGGCGTTCGGTGTTAATTTTTGGCGGGCATAAGTTGACGTTAAAGTCGTTAGAAGTAATTTTGAAAAATTGGGGTGCGGAGATTTTTGAGGCGGAAAATATTGAGATGTTTGTTGAGATAATTCGCCGGAGAGTTGAGGGAGGGAAAACGTTTGATTGGGTGATTGTGGACATTGACAAAAATCGGGAGGAGATCATTAGTGTGATTTCTAAATTTCCTGACAATGAGTTATATAGGTCGATTTATTATACGCCGATGTTTTCGTTGGGTTGTGCGGTTGATTTGGGTGAAATTTTGTTTCCGAACAGTGTTGAGTTTTTGACGAAACCGATTCGTGCGTCGAATGTTTTGGGAGTATTGCGTAAATTTATTCCTGAGGTTGGCGGTCAGATTTTGGAATCGGGCGAGGTTGTGGAGACGGACGAAGAAAGTGTGTCGTTGAATATTCTTTTGGTTGACGATGTGAAGGTGAATATTATGGTGGCGAGTGCGTTATTGACGTCGTTTGGTCATAATGTTTATTCGGTGATGAATGGGGTAGATGCGTTGAAGGCGTTGAGGGATCGTGATTTTGACTTAGTTTTTATGGACTGTCAGATGCCGGAGATGGATGGTTATCAATGTGCGAGTTTGATTCGATTGAAGGATTCAGGCGTGAGGGATTCGCGGGTACCGATTATCGCGATGACAGCACATGCAATGAGTGGGGACAGGGAGAAGTGTCTTGAGGCGGGAATGGACGATTACATTTCCAAGCCCATTTCTCAAGAGATGATACAAGCCGCAATAGAAAGATGGAAAGGCAAAAAAAGCAATAGGTAAAAATATTGTAACCGTTCACGGATTTTTAAATTCTTAATTCATAACTCATGCTATGCACTTGCCGCGAGTTTTATTTTTTGTAACCATTCATGCAAAGAGAAAAATTTCCTACGCTCCGAAGGGGCAACGGAGTTTTTCTCTTGCGTGTGAACAATTACAGTTTTTGAATGACTAAACCAACAGTAGAGACGCAATGCTTTGCGTCTCTATATTTGTTAATTTGTAACTATTCATTTTTTAATTTTTCGATAAAAAAATAAAAAATTCCGTGAACGGTTACAATTTTTTTATTTATGCAAACCGCGTTATGAATTTTGGCGACATAATGGTTATTCATTAACGAGTCTGTTTTTTGGCGGGCGAGTTGGCGGTTTTAACTGAAAATTCAAGTGCGAACAGTTGAAAAATGCGTTATGGAATTTATGGCGGAGCGTTTGATCCGATACATTTAGGTCATCTTTTACTTGCGGAGAGTTGTTTGCGCGAGGCGGAACTTGATCGCGTGATTTTTGTGCCGACAGGAATTTCGCCTCATAAAAATTCAAAAAACTCTTATTTTGCGGACGCTCAAGATCGATACAATATGATTTCGTTGGCAATTGAAAATTGCAATGAATTTGAAGTCAGCAGATGTGAAATTGATCGCGGCGAGACAAGTTACACAATTGACACGTTGAGATATTTTCATAATAAATTTAATAACGTTACAGAAATTACAGACCCAAATTATTGTAACGAAAATTATAGCAAAGACGCGAAAAATCAGGTTGAGTTTTTTTTAATCATAGGATGCGATACGTTTTGTGTTTTACAAGACTGGCAAAAGATTGACGAGGTTTTGAAATTATCGATACCGCTTGTTGCGTTGCGAGCCGGTTGGCAATTGCCGAAAACTGATATAAATTACATTTCGGTCAACATGCCAATAATTGATATTTCATCGACAAGGATAAGAAACATGCTCGCAAAGAATATCATTCCAAGATTCTTAACAACAGAAAAAGTTCTAGAATATATTAAAAACCGCAAGTTATATTTTCCATCAACGCAGATTCAAAAGTAAAAATTTTAGTAACCTTTCACGCATAAGAGAAAAATTTCCTAAGCCCTGAAAGGGCGTCTAGCAATAGCGTAGGGCAACGCCCTACGTAGAAATTGCCTAGAAAAACAAGCCCTGATAATACGGGGAATTTTAAACGCGGATAATACTGATTTGACGGATAAACACGGAGAATGGAAATGATGCCTTTGTATGGTAGAAATCAATCAATTATTTTAAAGGGATAAAGGAGGGGATGCAAGAAATTATTAAAGACTAACTCAATAATTAATATTTTACTTAATAATAAATAAACCTAAATAAATAATATAATTTTATTGATATTAAAATCGTCATTTCCATTCTCCGCGA
>JAITAZ010000410.1 GCA_031283825.1 Planctomycetaceae bacterium
AAGGTCGCCTACCTGATCTGGGGCAACAAGTGCGTAACATGAGTTATTTGATAATTTTTACCAAAAATAAATTTTTAATCAGTCATTATTTTTTACCGAAAAAACCAACCATTTGCTCAACTTAAAATATATCAGAAATCTGTCGGCGATAACCAAAAGCTCAAAAACGAGCGATGCGAGTCAATTACAAAATATCCCCGATTGGATTTGAACCAACAACCTTTGGCTTCGGAGGCCAACGCTCTATCCAATTGAGCTACGAGGACAACTTAAACAATATGACTTCTAAAATTTTCGTCTCACAGTTTAATTAAATTGCCCTATCTGTCAATGACCTCGTTATACTTTGAACATGAACAAATAGTTCTTTTTTTAGGAGACAATGAGGACATTCTTGTTTAAAATCTGGAGTTAATGACTCGATGAGATAAAACTGAAAAAAATCGTAACCGTTCACGCACAAGAGAAAAATTTCATAAGCCCCGAAAGAGCGTAACCGTTTATAGCATGAATTTACTGTCGCCATTACAGGACTTAATTGATTGGAAGAACCTTTTACATAGACGACGCCATACCCCATTGCTGATTGCCATTTCAAAGCATAGAAAAAATTATTTTCCCCGTATTCTAATTTCGAATTTGAAAAAACATGAACAGCTACATAATTTTTTGATACGTTAATTTTATACTCTTTCACTGATTGCTGTTTGAAGAAGTAACATTTGATGTCTCATAATGCTTAATGCGGTGTTAAATTCCATGTTATTTTTTGCCATTTCAGTAACTTGAAATTCCATGCCGACATTATTTTTGTCATGATATAAAATCTGATGATCCTCTGGCCACACAACTCCCTGCGCAGAAGAACGTCCGTTTTTCAACGGATACTCAGGTCCAAATGCGCCGGGAGGTTTGTTTTTTCTTTCAATTGCTAGAGCTAATTTGTGTTTAAATGTTCCTATATCTAAATCGCGAGCTTGATACATCGGCGTATCAAAGTTGGCAATATTACCAGCAAGCAACGCTTGACGCGCCTCGTCAAAATTTACTACTTGCTCAAGTACAGGAACAGTCGTACCATTAAATATCGCACGAAATTGACCAGTCGGACGAATCATTTTTATACTCCTTACAAAAGAATTTTCAGAATTAAAAAAATAATAATAACATAACTCAAAAAATCTTTTTCAACTATTTTAAACCGCTGCTCACACTTGAATTTTCAGTAAGAACCGCCTGAAACGCTTACATTCGACAAAAAAGCTTTTACGCTTTCAAATCGCCGAAATTCATTGTACAAGTTGTATAATAGCAAGTTTTATTTTTCTACGTCGAAATGTCTGACAAACGTATTACTTTTATTTCCAGACGCCTTCACATACCCAAGACGAATACGAGAAACACGATCAAAACGTTGAATTTCATTTTGCAAGTTATCTTTTCGCGTTTCAAGTTCGTCGATGCTTTGTTGAACGTTTAGCATAATTTCGTCTAGTAATTTTTTACTATGTTCGATTGAATTTTGTGCGTCGATTTTTTCAGAATTATTTTTCCATTCTCTTTTATCGGGATTGATTTTTTCATGTATTTTCAGAGCTTTTCTGATTTCGTCGTATTCTTCGAGCAGTTGATATTTCTGTCCGAGCAGTTGCAATAACGACGTTATATTGTTTGCGTTGACGAGTTCTAATTCTTGCAATGTAACAGTCGCTAAACGCATTAGTAAACCCTCTTGTAATTTTATCAATTCGACGAATGAATTTATCGGTAATTTTAACATGGTAATATAAAACTCGTATTATGAATTTCGGAAACTCGCAAGTCATTCTTTGAAAAGTCTGCTTTTCGCATTAAACAGACGACTCTAACTGAAAAATCACGCGCGAGTATTTTAACGGAGTAATTTGATAGTTTTTGTAATTATTCAGTAAGCAACCATTGATCAGTAATTGCTATCGGATGAGTTGTTACATTTTTTTAAGGAAACAAAGGAGACACTGAATACGTACCGGCTTAAAATCTAGGATTAAAGACTCAAAAAATAAAACTACTGAATAATTACTAATTTGTTAAAAATTATTGTTGAATACTTTTAATAACTTATTTATTTATGACATTTTTCTGTACTTGAATTTTTGATGCCCAATCGCTTTCTTTTGGGATAGTACCCGATTCTTCGAATCGTTGCAATAGCATTTCTGCGCGATTTAGTGCTGCGACGGCGTCGTCTGGGCGATTTAATAATCTGTATGCGAGAGCGATTTGTAGTAGTGCGTCTAGTGTTGCCGGTTCTTGATATCTTGTTGCAACCATGTTGAATGTTGCGATTGCTTTTTCGTATTGCTCTAGTAGCATCATAATTTTTCCTGCACCGAACATTGAGTTTCGCAACATTATTGATTCTGATTCTGACAAATCTCTTGTATCTCTTATTCTCATCAACGTTCTTTCTGCTGTTTGAATATGTTCGAGGGCGAGTTGTCTATCGTGAAGAGCGGAATTTCTAATTTGATCTATTACTTCTTTTATTGGTGCGGAATCTTTCATCATTTCGAGAGTTGAATCTGCCCGCGTTAAGTAAGATCGCGAGATGAAATAATGCGATTCGGCGGCTTGCGGCGCGTTTGGATGCGTTTTGAGAGCGTCTTCAAGATACACAATCGCGTCGGACGTTTCGCCGCGTTCATAAGATAATTTTCCTAGAAGATAAACCGAGTCGCGGTACACGATTGACGACGGATCGTAACTTCCTTCGATCAAATTTGAGACTAATAATTGTTTTGCTTTATCGAATTCTTTTTTCTCGTTGTAAGTGTAGCTCAGAACCAATCGGAGTCGCGAAATTAGGGCGTCTTGCGGATATTGTGCGATTGCGGTTTCTAGATTTTCAATTGCGTCGTCGATTCTTGCAAGGTTGAGATACATCTCTCCGATATACAGCAACGCTTCTGCTTGTTTATCAATTTTATTGACTCGTAGATATACTTTGTATGATTCGATTCCTCGTTTATTATCTTTTCCCATTCTGTAATTTTCAGCGCTTCTCCAAATTTGTTGTTCGTATGTTTTTTCTCCGAATTGATAGCGGGCGAGTTCTCCGAAAGCTTCAGCGGCGCGTCTGAATTTTTCGATATATCCGCTTTCGCGTTCTCCGCCTTTTTGTTGTTTTTCTTTTTGAGTCAAGGCTTGTTGATATAATTCATTTCCCCAATTTTCGTAAAATTCACCTTTAAATTTTGCTATATCTGGCGCGGCGATAATATCATGCACGAGCGAAAGAAAAACGATGCCGCAGCTATAATCTTTTCGTCTCATTAGCCATTGTAATATTTCGAGCGTTTTTTTATTGACTTCGTTTCGCGGCAACCAATGACAAGCGTAATCAGGATTTTTGCGAAGCGTTTCAAACGAGCGGTCGTAAATTGCTAGAACTTCGTGGAATCGTCCGGCGTCGCGTTCGATTTCGCCGTAGAGAAAATCTGCCGCCGCCGATTCGTCGGTATCGATAAAGATTTCGCTGATTTGTCTGTATCGATTTTTTGCTTCTGTAATTTCTCCGATTTCTTCGTTGCATTTGCCTTCAAGTAATTCTGCCGTTCGTAGCCATTTCACGTCGAATGATTCGTTATTGTTATATCGTATTTCGCGGAAGAGTTGAATTGCTTCGTTGTATTTTTGTTGCGCTAATTCTTTAAATTTTTTAGAATCGGTTGAAAAGGGATCGATTGTGAGCAAGTTAGAATCGATTTCAGACGGAGGAAAAAATCCGCCGTCGGGAAATAAATTATCGGGAAATAAACCTGAGTCGGAGTCTGGACGTTTCTGGTTGGTAGAGGGTTCAGGCGGCAACGTAATTATAGCGTCGGGAGATAATTCGGGCGATGAAATTTCAGACGACGGAGATTCCGGCAATAATTCAGACAAAGAATCAGGCGGTAGATTCGGCGGTAGATCAGACGGAGAATCGGACGACAAATCCGGCGGTAAATTCGACGGAGAATTCGACGGAGAATTCGATGGAGAATTCGACGACAAATCCGGCGGTAGATCTGACGGTATATCTGGCGGTAAATTCGATGGAGAATTCGGCGGCGGCGATGGTATCGGCGATGTTGGAGAGTTTGGAGTAGTTGATTCAACTTGAGCGAGATAATTTATCCGCTGATAAATTGGACTATGATCGTTGGAATCTGGAACTGGGATTAAAGCGACGACTCCGTGCGGAAAATTTTTATTCGATACGAAATAATTATTGCGAGTTTTTTTTGTTTTATTTAAGGAATTGTTATTGTCTGAATTATTGTTACGATTATTATTGATGGGATTATCCGTTCCTTGATTTTTTTCTGGCGTGAGAGATTTTTTTTTCAAAGCGTTTGCTCTTAAGAAGGCGATTTGACCTTTTATGAAAATTTTCATAGTTATGTATTGATCAAATTCTGGAACTTTTCGCAAGATTTTTTCTGCGGCGTCTGGGTTGTTGTTATAAATTTGTATCATTGCGTCGAGCAGATCGGATTCGAAAATTTCGTTTTCGGTTGTGGTTGGTTCGGCTTGAAATAGTTTTACGCATTTTTCGGCTTCGGCGGTATTGGGGATGGAGGCGAGTAGATTTGAATTTGCCATATACCAGTAGAGCATTTTTTTATTTGGCGAATTATTTTCTAGCGCGACAGCCAGAGGTTCGCGGGCTTTGACAAATTCTCTGGCGAGATAAAAAGATTTTCCGAGCATGAACGCGGCTTCTGCTTTTCTTCCTGGGTAGTATCCGAGTTCTCTGCAATCTGCGAGATATTTTGCGGCGGCGAGGTAATAATTTTTTTTCTGGGGATCGTTTGGAGTTCCGTTATTCATTTCGGCGACTGAGCAAGCGGATGCACCGAGAACAAAGAGCGCGCCGGCTCTGGTGCGATCATCGCTTCGCGAGACGTATTTAAGAACGATTTCCGCAAATTTGCCAGCTTCGCCGTATGCTCCGAAATCGTAGGCGTCGAGAGCTTTCTGAAGAGTTGGGCGGTTGATGTAATTATAAATGTAGATTGTGCAAAGTGAAGTTGGAATAAAAAAGGCGAGAAATGCTAAAATGCCGACGATTATACCGAGAGCAAAATGATCTTTTGTCCAATAGACGTAATCGTCCCAATAATCTAGGGCGATGTCGAGCCAAATGAGACCGGTTGAGGGCAGTAGGTTATCGTATTCATCGTCGTCGAATTCGTCTTCTTCTGCTTCTTTTACATCTTGTTTTCGTCCTTTTTGACCTGGTCTAGTGTCGTCTTCGTCATCTTCGGCGACAGGTTTTTTTATTGGTCTCCGACGTTTTCGTATGACAACTTCTTCGTCGTCTTTTTCTTCTTCAAAATATTTTTTAGCCATTGTGAAAAATTATAGCCCGCTGCGATGCGGCGGGTTAATAAACGTTGCCTTTTAAGGGCGTAGGATTTTTTCTTTTATGAGTGAACAGTTACAACAAAACGGAATCTCTAAAAACTCGTTTTTTATTAACCACAGAGAACACAGAGTTCACAGAGAGAATATTTTTAAAAATTAAATTTTGATTTAAATCTATAATTTTTTTACTTTAATAAATTTAAATTATGTTTTGATTCCAATTAAAATTCTCTCAGTGTCCTCTGTGGTTTAAAATAATTTTTAGAGATTCCCTTCTGTTATTTATGAAACCTGTTGCTAAAAATTTTGCGAATGTTACTATAAATTAACTATTCGATAAACTCTTCGCAGTAACGAGCGAGTTTGCAACTTATAAATTTACATTTTCAACAAAATAAAAAATAATTTTACATGACGTCGATCTTACAATTTCCTCAAATTTGTATT
>JAITAZ010000448.1 GCA_031283825.1 Planctomycetaceae bacterium
GCCAAAGATAATTTTTTGGGGGGACTTAGGGGACATTGGGGACGCTGGGGACACTGGGGACGTTCTTGTTTGAGATCTGGGATTGATGACTCGGCGAGGGACAAAATTTAAAGAAAAAATTTCTCTTTGTTAAAAGCTGTTGTTTTCTGTTGAGTCGTTAATCTTGGTTTTTAAATTAGTGTGTCCCCAGTGTCCCCTAAGTCCCCTTTGTCCCCAATGTCCCCCCAAAAAATAATATGGTTTTTAAAAAAACCGTGAACGGTTACAAAGAATCAAATTCAAACAACGCCGTCTTCTCTTTGTTCCCTAAAATAAAAAACGGCGGAAGCGTTTTATTGTAACAATACAATACGCCTCCGCCGTTTTAGATTTTTCTGTTATTCCGAAATATAACCTTTCTGATTAAATTTTTGTTACGGTAATTCAATCACCGATAACGTCGATGGCTCGTCGTATTTTGTATTGACCAATCCTGGGAAAGGCCAATCAAAATTAACGATGATCATTTTCTTTCCAACAACAACGCATTCGCACGGCTGATCAAGCGAGCCGTCTGCGCCGTCAGTATCGCCGTTTTCAGCGATTAGTTCAAGTTTCGCCTTCGAGTTTCTTGTTAGTCTTCTTATCGGCTTGAACGCCCAAATCGCGTTTTTTTGCGAATCGTTGATATAAACTTTATCCGTTCTTTTATCATAGTAGATTCCATCGCAACACTTGATAATAGATTCGCCCTTGTGAATCTCATAAATTCTTGTTCCGACTCTTGTAAATCTGATTGCGTATAAAGTTCCATCTCCGAAATTACCGGTGTACAACGTGCCGTCGCTGCTAAAAGTAATACCGTCGAAACCGGCGTTATCTCCTCTTTCGCTTTTTTTCGCTTCTATTACGACTAACAAATGTTTATCTCTTGGCTCTTCGGCGGCAGGTTTAACTTTTATCGTTGGTTTATCTCCGCTGCCTGCTTTGAGAATTTCATTTGCGGGAAACGCCCAAATTCCGCCGGCGCCAGTCTTGCCCGGAATGTCTAGGAACGTATCGGAAACATAAAGTTTATTGTTATGCCACGCAGCGGCATTAGCAAGATTCAATCCTTCAACCGCAACCTCAACCTTGCCCGTCGGCTTATCGCCATCCATAATCACCCGCAACACACGAGACTTGTGATCCGTATTGAAAAAATACTGGTTATCACAAACATACAAATTACCGTCCGAAGCAAACGTTAGCCCCATACAACCAGTTTGTCCAGTCGCTTCTAACGGCGGAAATTCTAGGACTTTCTCAACTTTACCATCAAGCCCGACTTTCGCGAGTACACCCGGCAATTTCTTCGGAACTTTAGGATCGTTAGCTCGTCCGCCGCTATTAAAATTAGGGACGGTGAGAAAAATTGCACCAGTCTTTGGAGAGACGGTTAATCCGTCAGGTCCATTCATATCGGCAGGCAACTTGGCAAATAACTTAGCCTTCGCCAATGACTTAACCGCCGCCTTCTCAACTGATTTCGCGCCAGTTTCTTCCGCTTGCGTAAACAAACTATGCGATAAAAACACGCAAATCGCCGAAAACGCAATCAAAGAAATTCGTTTCATTTTATACTCCTTTTTTATTAGGTTAGTTTTTAAACTGTTCTAAAATAAATTTTCGTCAATCTCGCAATTTCAATATCGATGACAAAAATTCCAAATTACGTTTGGTAGAACAATTCGTCAAATTCATTATTCTTGGTCGTTCGGAATAACCAGAAGGCACAAATAATAAAAAGTAAATCAATCCTGTCAAGTAAGGGAGAAAAATATAAAATTTATAGTAACCGTTCACGGGATTTTTTATTTTTTATCGCAAAATTAAAACGTGAATATTTACAAATTAACGAATGTAGAGACGCAATGCCTTGCGTCTCATTGTTCGATCAAAAGCTCACCGATAGAGACGCAAAGCATTGCGTCTCTACATTCGGTTTAGAAATTTAAAAACGCTAAAAGTCCCTAATAAATTGTTACAATGCAAAATCCAAAATAAATTTTCCGAATAATATTACATAATTCAGAATTTAAAAATCCGTGAACGGTTACATTATTTTTCTGTAGCTGTTTACGGTTTTTAAATTCGGAATTTAAAAAACCGTGAACGATTACTGATTTTCGACGTTTGCCGTCCCCCTTTAGTCTATAAAAAAATTTGGTAACATTTCAGCGACTTTAATGGTTTTTAAGAGTTTCAATAGACATTATGACTCTTTTTAGAATCCTGTAGCAAAGGAATAAATTTATGTCAGACAAAAACAATTCAATCGAATCGCTTCGTAATCGTCTTTGGGATTATGATCAGAAGTATCGGGCGGGCGAACCTGTTATTAGCGATTTGGAATACGATCAATTGCTTAAACAATTACAATCGCTTGAAGAACAGTCCGGCGAACCGATTCCGTTTGATAGTCCGACACAACGAGTTGGCGACGACACCGTTTCCGAATTGATAACATTCTCTCATAGCGATCCGATGCTGTCAATCGAAAATACATACAATATCGGCGAATTAAAAGAGTTCGGACACAAAATCGAACGTCAATTAAAATCCGAATCAACCGACAAATCAGACGCTTTAGACAAAAACGTTACAAATAATAGCTGGGTAGTCGAACTTAAAGTCGATGGCGTTGCGGCGTCGTTAATTTATGAAGACGGCTTGCTTGTTCGCGGACTAACTCGCGGAAACGGAATCTCCGGCGATGATATTACTCATAATATTCGTACAATAAAAGATGTCCCTCTTAAATTGAAAATGTCTTCTGGAATTTCTCCTCCTAAGTTGCTTGAAGTTCGCGGCGAAGTTTACATGCGTAATTCTGATTTGACAATTCTCAATCAAATACAGCAATCGTCCGGTCAATCGACTTACGCAAACACGCGAAATGTAACCGCCGGCAGTATTCGTCTTTTAGACTCGCGTATTTGTGCGGGGCGGCGTCTGCGTTTTTTTGCTCATAGTGTCGGCAAGTGCGAGGGCTTGCGGGCAACGAATCATTTTGATTTCTTGAAAGAAATCGAATCGTATGGAATTTCTCCGACGCCGCATGTTCGACTGTTTAATTCGTTTTCGGATGCGGCGGACTATTGCGAGTCGCTTTATGACGGAGACGAAAATTTTTTAGCGTCTCTTGATTTTGAAATAGACGGACTAGTATTAAAGGCGAATGATTTTTCGTTGCGCAAAAGGTTAGGCGCGACGTCGAAGTATCCGCGATGGGTGATTGCGTACAAGGTCGAGAAGTACGAGGCGGTAACGCGGCTTGAGCGGATAAGTGTGCAAGTCGGCAAGACGGGAGTAATTACGCCGGTTGCAGAGTTGACTCCGGTCGAGCTTGCGGGAACGACGGTTTCGCGGGCAAGTTTGCACAATGCTGAAGAAATTGAACGAAAAGATATTCGCGCTGGAGATGTCGTAGTTGTTGAGAAGGCGGGCAAAATTATTCCGCACGTGGTGAGAGTTGAGAAACATTTACGCGAATCGGAAAGTAGCGAGTACAAGTTCCCGACCAATTGTCCCGCGTGCGGAGGTGAGTTGATTAAAGACGACGGCGGAGTGTATATTCGTTGTGCTAATTCGGATTGTCCGGCGCAGGCGAAGGAGAGGATTCGATATTTTGCAAGCAGAGCGGCGATGGACATTGAAGGTTTAGGCGATAAGTTAATAAATCAGTTGGTTGACAATGGTCTGATTTCAAATTTCGGCGATATTTACAGGTTGACGGTTGAGAAATTAGAATCAGGCGGAATTGAGCGAATGGGAAAGCGTCTGGCGGAGAAGTTGATAAAGAATATTGACGCAAGTAAGAATCGCGATTTGGCAAGATTCATTAATGCCTTGAGCGTGAGACATGTCGGCGTAGGAACTGCGAAATTGCTTGCGAAACATTTCGGAACGATCACGAAATTAAGAGAAACAACAGAGTCGGAGATTAGCGCGGTTGACGGAATAGGCGAAATTATCGCGGCGAGTTTGTATCAATTTTTACATAGCGATTACGGAAAGAAAACTATCGACGATCTAATTTCAGAATTTTCAAAGAAACGAGACGGAGGAAGTCAAAAAACTTTTTTTGAAGACGAGTATTCGAATCGTCCGATTAAATCGAGCAAGTTAAGTATTCTATTCGGCGAAGAAAACTCAAATGAAAATACAGCAGACGTAGAGGCAGATTTAGAGTCTGATGTAGAGTCTGTCGGAGAATTACGGTCGAAAGAAACAGCTGATTCAAAAGAAGAGAAACGTAGATTACCGTTAGAAGGATTAAAAATAGTAGTAACAGGAACGCTGGATCGATTTAGTCGAGACGAGATAAATTCGGTAATAGAACATTTCGGCGGCAAGGCGGTGTCGAGTGTTTCGTCGAGTACTAATTTTGTAGTAATCGGCAAAAAACCCGGCAGCACAAAATTAAAACAAGCCGAAAAACTAGGTATAAAAATAATAGACGAATCAGAATTTAATAAAATAATAGACCAAACAAATAATTAAATAATTTATTAACTCATGTTACGCACTTGCTACCCCTGATCAGGTAGGCGACCTTTCGCCGAAAGGTCGCGTTGCCGAAGGCAACGATAAAATGGATTCGACAATAATTAAAATCAATTCAGATTTACCGTCGGCTAACGCCGACGCGACATGATCTGAGGTAGCAAGTGCGTAACATGAGTTACAATATTTAAAAACCGAGAACGGTTACTATATTTTTATGATAGATTATTTTTTTTGGACATTTACTTGTCTTGGTGTTGGTCTTTTTTTTGGTTTCCTTGAGATTTTTATTCCGTCTGGCGGAGTATTAACGTTTTTGACGTTATCGGCGATTACGTGCAGCGTGGTTTTTGCGTTTTTGTACAATACGTTTTTTGGCGCGATTTATATGGTTTTGATTGTGTTGCTTATACCGTGTTTGATTTGGTTGGCGGTTATAATTTGGCCTTATACGATTATTGGTCGTCGGGTTTTGCTTAATCCTGAAGAAGACCCCGCGTTGCGTCCTAATGCCGAGCTTATTGCTCTTAAGCAATTGATAGGGAAACGCGGTGTAACTCGCAGCAAGATGATTTTTTCGGGACAAGTGGAGATAAATGGTCGCAAGTACAACGCAATAAGCGATATTGAATCTTTGGAACCGAATATTCCGATAGTTGTTGTTGGTCTTGACGGCATGACGTTACTAGTACGGCGAGAAGAAACGCCGCAGCTGGATCAATTAACGTCTGATATAAACAAACCAATTACCGACAATATTCCTGAAACAATCTACGACCCATTCGCGTAAATTTTGTAACTGTTCAGTTGTGATTTTGAAACATACAAATTTTTTCAGATTGCTCTTTTCTGATTGCGGATAAATTGCTATTATTCGCCAAAATATATACAATCGGCAGTCTTATTTATGTAACCGTTCACGGTTTTTTAAATTCGGATTTGAATTACTAAACCCGATGTAGAGACGCAATGCTTTGCGTCTCTATCGATGAGCTTTTGATCGAATGTAGAGACGCAATGCTTTGCGTCTCTATCGATGAGCTTTTGATCGAATGTAGAGACGCAATGCTTTGCGTCTCTATTGATGAGCTTTTGATCGAACAATAGAGACGCAAGGCATTGCGTCTCTACATTTGTTAATTTGTAAATATTCACGTTTTAATTTTTCGATTACAAAATAAAAAAATCTGTGAACGGTTACAAAAATATAATCCTACAGAATAGTTATGAATTTTGTATAAACAACCGCTAATCCATAAAAAAATAAAATTTACTATGAGAACCTTTTTTGAATTTGAATTTGAATTTAAATTTTTGAAAAATTTCACGTCTCGATTTTTATCATTTAATCGGCAGAATTTTTTGTAGCGATAATTCCTAGAATTATGTTTTCCTAATTTCTGCAATTTTTCTGCGTTAAAATTTTTGTAACCGTTCACGGTTTTTTTATTTTGTAATCGAAAAATTAAAACGTGAATATTTACAAATTAACAAATGTAGAGACGCAATGCCT
>JAITAZ010000486.1 GCA_031283825.1 Planctomycetaceae bacterium
ATACATCTATCGACAAACCAGTCAACTATTCATTAGACGTTAGATAGGAAGTGTTGCAAAATACTGCGGAAAAATATTTATTTTGTTCGCTTTGATTGCTTATGTTTTTATTCTCCAGCGGATTTTCCTTTTTTGAAAAAATTTTGTGCTTAAAAAGGAGGGAAAAACGAAATGTGTACCCATGAAAATTGGGGTAATATAGATTTTAATTCTATCCCTCTATTGACATGCTCAATAGTCTGTAATATGATGTATCCATGTTTGGTCAATGTTCGCTTTTGGCGGAGTTGGTAGTTTGGCGAAGTGGGGTCAAAATAACGATTACTTTGTAATCAAAAATTCAAAATCACGTTTTCACAACCAAATTAAATCCAGTCAAATCAAAAAATGTATCTTGATAAAATATCAAAAAATCATAACGGAAAAATTCATACGCAGTATTTGCTTTGGCACTCATGTCGCGATGCTTCAATGCAACTGATTGTTCTTTTTTTAATTCTCATTTTAATTGAAGGTAGAGGGGGGTTAATAACTTCTTAAACGGTTAATAAAAACCGACAACTCATTATAACATGTCAACCGCTGTTCCACGAACTCGCCAGCAAAAGTGTTCCACAAACGCTTGTACTTGACCCAACATTGTTTACGTTTATGTTTGACCGCTCATTAAAGCGGCAGAATATGTAGAAATGGGCTATCCCGCAACAACCTCGGTCGCCACCGTAGTGTCTGCCCAAAGTGACCGCCAGAGATTAAATAACGCCGTCGATGAAATCCGTGACGAAATATTCACCGATCACCTACTCACACGCCGATATAATGAAAAATAACAATAGACGGAATATCTACAGCCCCGTAGCCTAGGGTGTGTAAAATTGATTTCAAAACCTTTTGTGAAACTATAAATTCAAAATCCGTAACATATTTTTTATACGTCAGTTATGCAAACAACATAACATAAAAAATTACACGCAAGCAGTATTAAGATTAAAGACTAATGACTCAAAAATAAAACAAGATATTTTACTGAATAGTTACCATTATTTTCCTTTTCCTATCCATTTTTCTAGGGCTTGTTTTAATTTGGTTGGGTCTATTGGTTTTGTTAGGTGATCGTCCATTCCAGACTCTATACTTTTTTTATAATCAATATCCATTGCGTTTGCAGTCATCGCTAGAATGGGAGCTTTTGCTGCTTTGGGTTTGTTTAATTTTCTTATTTCTTTCGCCGCCGTTAGACCGTCCATTACCGGCATTTGAACATCCATCAGAATTAAGTCGAAATCTTTCTTTTGCACCGCTTCCACCGCCTCAAGACCATTATTCGCAATCTCTAAATCTACGCCCAATAATTTTAAAATCTCTTTCGCTACAAGCTGATTTATTTTGTTATCCTCAACCAAAAGTATCTTCTTGCCCTTAATAATCGACTCTTCGCTATCTTTTGTCTGCACGATTTCAGACGATTCCTTAACCTGCGTTTTCGTCCCCACATTAAACACTCGACTAAACGCCTCGCTCAACGCCCTCAACGTAACCGGCTTAACCAAAAAACCGGCAATCCCAAGCTCGCGCGATTGACGTAAACACTCGCCGCGATCATAAGCCGAAATCATCAATATCTGAGGTTGATCAACGATTTCCGGCGAAACTCTAATTCGTCGTATCGTTTCAATTCCATCCAGACGCGGCATCTTCCAATCAATAAGAGTTAAATCATAAAGATTGTTATTCTTCGCCGCATTAAACAACGCCGCTATCGCCGTCTCGCCAGAATCAACTAAATCTACTCGCATCGATAACGAAACTATCAACGTCCGCAAATGCTCCCTCGCAACCGGATCGTCGTCGGCGACTAAAATCCGTCGTCCTGCAAAATTTGTCTCCGCCGTAATTTTGTTGTCTGTTTCAACCGCCGCCTTCGTAAACGGCAACACAAACCAAAACACCGAACCTCGACCAAGTTGACTCTTAACCCCAATCGTTCCGCCCATCAACTCAACAAGATTTTTCACTATCACGAGTCCAAGTCCCGTTCCTCCGTACTTTCGCGTCGTCGAACCGTCCGCCTGCGTAAAAGACTTGAAAAGATTAGATACCTGCTCGTCCGTCATGCCAATTCCCGTGTCGAATACTTCAAACGTCAACAACGTAACATCACTCGAATCATTATGTAAAATTCCATTCCACTCTGGATTGTCTTCCAACTCGCCTCCAGACTTTATATCCATTACGCCCGATTGTCTCGACGACAATTCATTATCGTTACATTTATTATTCGTCTTAAAAACAATATCGACGTTAATCGTAACGCTTCCTTTCTCCGTGAATTTGACGGCATTGTTTACGAGATTTGTCAAGATTTGTCTTAATCGCGTTGGATCGCCGATCAAATGATCATAGACTCGTTCCGAAACGTTTGTCTGTAACTTTAGCCCTTTATCTTTTGCTCTAATATCGACAACGTCAACGATGTCCCGCAACACTTCTGAAAGATGAAATTGAATATTCTCCAACTCAATTTTGCCCGCTTCGATTTTTGAAAAGTCTAATATATCATCAATAATTTCGAGCAGATTAGTTGTTGCCGTTTGCGTTTTTATCAGATAATCGCGTTGTTTACTTGTCAATTCAGTTTGTAAACAGAGATATGTCATTCCTAGAATAGCATTCATTGGCGTTCTTATTTCGTGGCTCATTCTTGCGAGAAATTCGCCTTTTGCCCGCGTTCCTTCTTCTGCCAAATCGCGGGCGATTTTCATTGCTCTTTCCGATTTTTTCAATTCAGAAATATCTACTTCCCAGCACAACCACGACTGTTCGCCGTCATATTGAATAGATTGATACGTCATCAGAAAATCGCGAATTACGCCGTCCGCGCAATGCAGTTGCACCGGACGATTAATAACCGTCGGTTTCATTTGCAACTCTTTTTCGATTGCAATACGATCCGTTTGATTAACGTACAAGTTCCGAGACGAATCGCCGATTTTTGTTCCGTGCATTGTTGCTAATGGTTTATTTTGCAATTTCAAAATTCCATTTGTCGTAATGACAACTCCCGTCGGACTCGTTTCAAAAATTCTTTTCATCAACGCTTGTTCTGTTTCGAGCGATTCTCTTGTTTTTCGTCTCATAATAGCCGCCGCGACCAACATTCCTGCCGAGCGTAATATTGCTATTTCGACTTCGTTCCAAGTTCTTTCGTGTACGCAATCGTTAAAGCCGATGAATCCCCAGAGTTCGTCGTTGAACATAATCGGCGCGACTAAAATAGAAACGATTCCTTGCGGTTTCAGTTGATTCTGTTCCGATTGAGGCATCAGACGAACAAGATTATTGACACATTTTCCCGCCGACAAAATATCGTGCCAAGTTGGAATAGCCTCGTCGAAAGGAATATCGACGGTGTAATTGCCGTTGCGCGGAGGGGCGGAGTTTGCCGACCATTCATGGAGTTGAGTCGTGTAGAGCCGACCATCTTTGCCGGTGTGATTTTTCCAGACATAAACGCGGTCAACGCCGGTCGCGTTGCCTAGAATTTCAAGAGTTCGCCAAACTTGTTTTGCGAAATCTTCGTTTTCGTCGAGTAGAATTTTCGCAACTTCGTTTGTTGCCGACGTTAATTTATCGCGGATTTCTAGTGATTTTTCGGTTTCTTTGATTTTTGTAATATCTTGAATAGAGCCTCCAGCGCGAATCGGCGCGCCATCGACGTCAACAGCGAAAGCGAGTCCGTGAACGTGAATCCAGATCGGCGAGTTATTTATTTTAGATTTTATTCGGCAGATATAATCAATATTGCCGCCGCTTGCACCGTTAAAAAATTCTTGAAGACGTTTACCGACTGATTCAACGTCGTCGGGAAAAATATATTGAAGCCAGTTATCGAGCGTGATATTATTAACGTCATCGCGGGAGTATCCGTAACGTTCGAAAAAACCGTGAACAAAACTAAATGTTCGTGTTTCTACATCGCAATTCCAAACGCCGATACCGGACAAGCTCAATATTTTGCTAACGCTAAATCTATTATTAGACGACGCTTTGTCGGACGAATTATTAGGCGGATTTAAAAACCATGTCATGAATCGTGTGATTGTAAAGAGTCTTTATTGGTCGGGTATTTGTTTTATCTTTTGAGTTTCTAATCTAATATGGGAACTTCTAAAAACCTCATGTAAAATTTATTTTTATTTGGATCGCGGTCGTCTCGACCGCATATTTAGGCGTTTGTCATGCGGGCGGGACGCCCGCGTTCCTTCTAAAATTAGGTAAATCTGAAATGATTTTAATTATTGTCGAATCCATTTTATCGTTGCCTTCGGCAACGCGACCTTTCGGCGAAAGGTCGCCTACCTTGATCGAATTTATAGGTCAAACCAACAAGAGACGCAAGGCATTGCGTCTCTATATTTGTTAATTTGTAACTATTCACGTTTTAATTTATAAAAATTTCCGTGAACGGTTATAAATTCCCTAAGTCTGTTTTTGGTTTTCTTTGTCTAAACAGATTTGAAGAATTTCCGGTTGATATTGATTTTGATGGTTTTTTATCGAACAGGTCTGAAACTTTACCGTAATTATTTGTTTTATTTCTGTCGTTTATAGAAACGCCGGCGGAGTAATTTGGCTTGCTATAAAACGGCGAAACGATTCCTGATGATTCAGATCTTCCGCCTTCTGATTTTATTTTCAGATCATATTTATCTGCTGCGGAGCCGTAATCTTTTAGCGGCGTTGGGTTTCTCCATCCTAATTTTAGCAATAGTTCTTTCAATGAAATTTCTTTAACAGCGAGTGCTTTTGCTTTCTTTCTCATTGCGTCTTGAGCCGCCATGATTTCGGGTTCTTGTTCGCCTTCTTGAACCATTCCAATTACGATAAACGACGTATCTGCGGTAATGTTATCTAGTCCGAATATTTCGCCTCTTTTCTTTTCGTCTATTCTTCCGTCTGATATGTAGCTGTCAACTTTTCCTCCGCATTCGATAATCATATTTTTTATATCGACGAGACTACCGAGCGAAGGGTCTCCTGCGGGATTTCCGATTTCCGGCAAGAACATGCCCGCGCCTAGAGCAATCCGTAACTTTTGACCGCGATCCCAAATCGGCGAATGAATTACGTCGCCTACTATAATCGGATTGACCAATTGATCCATTACGATTCTAGCTTCCGAACGATGCGGTCCGAGAACGCGGATAATTTCGATACTTGCTTTACTCGCGTGTAAGCTGACATTACGTTTACAGGCTTCGCACAAAACCGGATTATCGCCGTACAAATTCGTGTCGTATGAAATACCGGAAATTTTCGGGTCATAAACGCTGAATGTCATTCGAGTTTCGATTCCGTCGGCGTAACCGATGTCAACGATTACTACTCTTGTGTTCAAATCGACTACTTCGACGACGCCGTCTGGTCGATCAAAAATCGGACGTAGTAATTGACGTAATCTTGCGCCTAATTCTCCTCCGAGTTCTTCGGCTTTTTCTGCTCTTGTGCGTTCTTTTGTGGTTTCTTCGGCGGCTTTTTTGAGTTCTTCGGCGGATTTAGTTTGAATAGCGATTTTTTCGTTTTCAACATTTCCTAATCTTTCGCTGATAGTTGCGACAGTATTTTTAAAATTTGTAACTTCGTTTTTCAGATCGTCGCTTGCTCTTTGTCGTTCTTTATCGTGTTTTTGTACGACGGTTGTGTAAAGAGTTTGAAGATTTTTATAATCAGATTCGAGTTGATTCAATGCCGTTTTAGTTTGATCGTGTTCTTTTTTGGTAGCGTCGAGTTCGTCGTAGAGTCGAGAGAGTACGGCTCTGTAATCGATTTTGCCGGTGTTATCTGGCGAGTATTTCCACATATCTTTTTTGTGATTATCTTGAAATGTTTTGACTTCTAACGCAACATTTTCAGTGCCGTCGATCAATTCTTTAAGATCGAGAGAGTCTTTAATTGCTTTTTCTTTCTCGTCGTTAGCTTGTTTAGCGGAGGACTTAGCAGCTTCTAATTCCGCCGCAACTTTTTTAGAGTTTTGATAATCTCTTATAACAAAAACGAGCATCGTTACGGCAAGAAGACAAGCAATTATCGAAAATACGTTAACAAATTGTATATTTTTCATGATCTAATTTAAATTTGATTTATGAGGTTGGTTGATAATTTTTTAAACGACGATTGACATTAATTTCGACGGAAAATTTCTCTTGTTTCAATTATATTATTGAAAACGTTGGAGAGAATATCTGTAGAGTTATCGTCAATATTTATTATCGAAATTCGACCCAACGCGATTAAAATTCTCAAAGCAAAATTTTTCATTACGATTGTAACGATTATACAGATTCAGGGTGATAGTTGTAGTAGAGGGTGATAGTTGTAGTAGTTGTATTAGTTGTAGTAGTTGTATTAGTGGGAGAATATTTGTAACTCATGTTACGCAGTAGTTGTATGTCAGTAGGCGGTAATTGATCAGGTAGGCGTTAATAGATCAGGTAGGCGACCGTAGGTTCGCAACCTTTCGCCGAAAGGTCGCGTTGCCGAAGGCAACGATAAAATGGATTCGACAATAATTAAAATCATTTCAGA
>JAITAZ010000542.1 GCA_031283825.1 Planctomycetaceae bacterium
TTTGTAACTAGTGCTTTGTTAAGCTTAAAAATTGGGATAACCCAAACAAAATACCCTACAAAATAACGGTAACTGTTCACGCACGGGCAAAAAATCCTACGCCCTGAAAGGGCAGCGGAAAAAAATATTACGAATATTCGTTACAAATATTAACAAACAATATTGACCATATTCACCATATTCAATAAAAAAATTCAATAAAAAAATTCAACAAAAAATTCAATAAAAAATTCCGCTGCCCTTACAGGGCGACGTTGTTGGGGAAATGCTAACCCACCGCGTTGCGGTGGGTTAGCATACGCTGCCCTTTCAGGGCGTAGGAATTTTTTCTTGTGCGTGAACGGTTACAAATAAAGTCTTTCATAAAAAATGCATCCCAAAATTTAAGACTAACAAAGCAACTAGTTGCAAAACAAAAATAATTCCACTGATATATTACTATTTCTGTAATTCTTTTCGATCTTGTTCTACGGTGATGGCGGCGGAGGCTTGTTGTTGCATTTGTAGGATCATTCTTTGAACTTCGGCTTTTCTGGATTCCTCGATTCTTATTTGTTCTTCTCTTTTTAATAATTCTTTTTGAATTTTTTCCTCGATCTGTATTTTGGCTAGTTTTTGGATTTCTTTTCTTCGTTTTTCTTCGCGTTTTTTTAGAACCGAACGCGGTAATAATACTTTTTCGACTTGCATTGGTTCTTCTGTCGGCGGTAAAATTCTTACCAAAACATCAAGACTCTGGAATATTCTACAAACATGCTCATGACACGTGAACACAAATATCTGACGACCAGACTTCGCATACTCAATCAATAACTTCGCCATCGCCTTCGCACGCTTTGCGTCAAAATTTACAAGCACATCGTCAAGAATAATCGGCAACACCGAACCATGTTGCGCAAACGCCGTCGCCAACGATAACCGCAACGCAATAAATAATAACTCCCGCGTACCCCGCGAAATCCAACCGACATCACACGTGTTACCCGCCGAATCGTCAATCATCAACGTCCTCTCGCCCAACGGAACCCAAATTCTCACATACTTGCCCTCCGTCAATTGTTTCAATAACTCCGACGCCTCCGCAAGCGTTTTCGGTTGACGCTCACGCTCATAACTTCCGCGTATCAAATCCAACATCAAACAACATACCGAATACGTCTGCCACTCCTTTTTCAATGACCGTATTCGTTCCTCAATCACCGCAAGTTCGCGACGTTTTCTATAAAACGTCTCATCCTCCGCCAACATTTTAAGACGCTCCGACAACTTGCCGCGCGACTCAATCTCCACCCGCAACTTCAACTCCAAACCCTCAATCCGACCCGAAACCACCGATAACAATTCCTCAATCGTCAACAACTTTGACTCGCCCGAATTATCGCCGTTTTCTATATCGCCTTCTACATTGTCGCCGTCAATTTCGCCAACGTAATTAGACGCTTCGTTATCTCCATCGACATAATTTCCAACGCCGCGAATGTCAACATTCTCGATCCCTAAATCAGCGTTTACTATTTCTATACCTGCATCCTTTTTGTTTTCCGCTTGTGCAAATTCAAATTCCGCCTGCAACTTTCGCTCGACTCGCAGTTCTAAAATATCTCCAATTACATTTTCTGTACAGAAATTACCAATCGCCGCGTCAAGTTCACGCTGCAATCCTTGCTCTTGATGCAATAATTTTCTGTGCCTTTGATACAACTTGTTTAACTCGCGTATCTCGTCAATATTCTTTGCGTGAAATTGACGAAGCAAATCCGCGATTTCAGTTTTCGCGTTTTGCAGTTCGGAAATTGCGTCTCGAATTCGTTTTTTGAACGGTTTTAATCCTTGCTTTAACTTTTCACGATTCTTAATCGCGACTTCATTCTCCTCCAACATCAATTTTACGTTGCGCAAAATATCGACGTAACTTACTCCATCCGCGAATGTCAATCCCGCCTCGCCGATAACGCGATCAATTCGATCCGTAATCGTTCTCATGTCTTTTGTGCGTTGTTCTAGAATCAAACGTTTTCGTTCAAGTTCGTGTCGTAAGTTATTTGCGGAGTCGCTATGTTCGACTAAATCTTTTACTCTCGCCGGAATCCAATCTACCGGCAATCCGACCGACAGCAACCATTCCTGCCAACGCTTCGCCGCCGCCGATTGCAACTCTTTATAACGGTGTAAACGCGACTCCAATTTTTTCAGTTGCGTCGATGATTCATTATATTGATTCTCAATCGGAAAGAGCTTCTCAAGCAATTGCAACTCCGATTGAGCTTGCCGACAACGCGACTCAATCGAACTCGAACCAACATCGGGAAAACGCGAATCAATCTCCGCCGCCTCCTGTTTCGCATGATTCATTTGAGAAATCAACACGTTCAACTGATGCTGATTCTGCTTCAACTTGCCCGCGCTCGACTTCTCCGAAATAAACTTATACGCGACCGCACCCGCACTCGACAATAATCCGCCCAAAATTACAATCGGATGAATGCCGACGTCAAACGCCCTCAATCCAATTGACTCGAAAATCGCTAGACCCGCCGGAATTACGCCCGCTATGCCCAATAAACCAACAATCGCAACTTGCCACGTCGGAAGAGTTTGACTCTGCACTAAAATTGCATTCGCCCGATGCAAATCACGATGTACTATTGTCATCTCGGATAAATGTTGAGCAATAGTTTGACGTCGCCGCAACGCCGCAACTAACTCTTTCGCGTTGTCAATCGCCTCGCTAATTGAATTTTCGTTGCGCGATAAAAGTTCCGGTTTCAACTTGGCGTTTAACGCTTTCGCTCTGCCTAGAATTTCCGTGTACTGCTCTTTCGCGCGATGCAACCGGCGCTTCGCCTTAACCGCCGCACGCGCCGCAATTCGATAACCGGAAAAAATACTACTCTGCCTCGAAACAGAATTATCTCCGCCCGATTCACGCTCTACCGAATTAACAACAACCGGACGCTCGTCCTGAAACGCCGTAACTGCCGAATTAGAACTCGCACGACGACCTCGCTTGATCAAATTATCTTCATCCGAAATACGCGACATAATCGTTTTGATCTCATTTTCAATCGACACAATTTGAGAATCGATCTCAAGAATACGCGATTCGTCATCAAGCAAAACCTCAAGACGCGGCGCAAATTTAACCAACGACTCATTGACCGGCTGAGACTTGATCTCCTCTTTAGAAAGTTCGTATTCGGTTTTAATATCTTGCAGATTTTTTCGACGTTCCACCTGCTGATTCGCTAACTTGTCTAGCTTGAGAATCGTCTCGTCGTTGACAACCGCGACCTTGCCCATCGCATCGATTTCACGCCTAATTTTTGTGCGTTTTGTCCAGATTGACTCGGCAAGTTTAGCAATTTCATAAAGCCTTTTCTCACGCTGCAACGCCGCAAGTTCGTCTTCCAAAATCGCAACAGAACGATCAACAACTTTCAACTCGTCTTTAATACGCACATACTCGCGGACAAGAAGTTTTGAATCGTCGATTTCGTCAAGCAACTTTTTTCGCTCGTCAATCAATTGCGTCAACAAAGACGGATTGCTGACATTCTCAATCGAACTCAAAATTCGATTACGCCGATTCGTCAATTCCTTAATCGCATCAACGATTGAGACTCGCTCCATGCCGACGCTCAATTGAAACAACATCTCGGCGGCGTCGGTGTTGTTTAACGTCCCGATGCGTTGAATTTCATCTAGTCCAATTGCAAATACATTGTTGAACGTTGGCTCGTCAACGCCGGAAATTAAAACCCGCAAAAGTTGAACGCCCTCCTTCTCGCCGCTTGCATTACGCAACTCAAGCGTTTCGTGATAATCGTTTCCATTCGGGTGAAACATCCGACGCAGACTATACAATCCGCTTGCAGATTCAATATCCAACGCGCCGCCGGAAACTACATAAACCGGATTGCCATTTTGATCAACCGCAAATTCAGTCAACATATTTTGACCACAACTCCGACGCGCATATTGACGACGCTTAGAATCAAATCCGTAAAAAACAGACCGCATAAATTCCATTATCGTAGATTTGCCCGCTTCATTCGCGCCATAAAAAACATTGACGCCATTAAATAATTTAGAAATCGTCAACCCTGACCAGATTCCAAATCGCTCTATTTCAAAACCAAGCCTACGCCGCGACGTAAAGCTACTTCTACTTCTATTTCTGCCAACTTCACAATCGC
>JAITAZ010000552.1 GCA_031283825.1 Planctomycetaceae bacterium
TAGCCGACGGTAAATCTGAAATGATTTTAATTATTGTCGAATCCATTTTATCGTTGCCTTCGGCAACGCGACCTTTCGGCGAAAGGTTGCGAACCTACGGGACACTGATTTTTCCCAAACATTTTCTACCAACATTGCGTCCCTAACGGGACGCGAATTTTTGAAAGATCGAGTTTTTAGAAGTTGTCGATAATGACTCAAAAAATTCTACTTTTGTAAATATATGAAATTTACTAAACATTTACTTCAACAAATGCTTTCAACGGCGTTGGATGCGATAATGTCTAACGTTGAGGAACTTAATCGTCTCGACGCGGCGACTGGAGACGGAGATCACGGAACTGCAATTCTTACGGCTATTAAAGCCGCCGTGAATAGTTCTCAAAAAGATGAAAACAATCTCGCTAAAATCTTGGAAACTATCGGATGGGACGTGATGGCTTCAGCTAGCGGGTCAACTAGTACTTTGACAGGTTCGTTTTTTATCGGTATGTCAAACGCCGCTAAATCAGACGAACTTGACGTGTCCGAAACAATCGAAATGTTTAAATCAGGATTGGCAAATGTTAGAATGTCAACTAAAGCCGCTGTCGGAGATAAAACTCTAATGGACGCTCTAATTCCAGCTATCGAAACAATGGAATCGCAAAAAAATTCTAACAAATCTTTAGCCGAAATTTTTCAATTAACTTATAACGCCGCAAAAAAAGGCGCAGATTCAACAAAAGATCTACTCGCAAAATTCGGACGAGCAAAAAATATCGGTGAACGAAGTCGAGGAAATCTCGACGCCGGCGCAGTAAGTATCGCCCTAATTTACAAGGCTTATGCCGACGCAATTCAAAAAAACGAATAGTCAAATATTCAAAAATCTCATCAAGATTACGTTTTATTAACTTTATTCGTTGCGTTTATTTACGGCGTCTAATTTAAGCGGGCGATAAATATTCATTGTCAATTTTATAATTGCAGGTTTCAAATGAGTCTAATAAATTTATCGCGTCTTACTCCGGCAGGACGCGGCGGCGTTGCAACCTTGACGCTTAAAGGAACAAACGCAAAAAACGCTTTTTTGTTACGATTTATTTCTAAATCTAATTTGACGAATCAAGTTTTTTCACCAACGCAACCTTATTTCGGTAAACTTCGTCTTGATGAAATTGATCAATGCGAAGAAATTGTCGCGCGAATAATCGATTCAGATAATGTTGAAATTCATTGTCATGGCGGCGCAATGATTTTTTCGGCGATTGAAAAATCTTTTGCCCGCGACGGCATTAAGACAAAAAACTTATTCGACTCAGCAGAATCGAATTCTCAACGCGAATTAGCGTTACGTTTATTGCCTTTTGCGATAACTGAACGAGTCGCAAAGATTCTGATTGATCAATATCACGGAGCAATGGAACGCGAACTGGCAGAAATAAATAAATTAAAAGAAATTATCGAACAATACAAAACGCTTGTTCAAACGCCGAAAATTACGGAATCAAACGCATCTAAAGTTACGGCAGATTTTATAAACAGCGAGCAATTAAAATCTCTATTAGTGCCGCATGATTATCAATTGGAAAGTAAATTGTTAAGCTCTAGCATCGACGAAACTCATAGTACAAGTTGTATAGACAACGAGAAACAACTTGAGCATTTGCAATCTCAACTACGCGAGCGGCAGAATAGACTTGAAGAAAACAGACTGATTGGTCGGCATCTGATTAAACCATTTCGCGTAGTTTTGAGCGGCGATGTAAATGTCGGAAAGAGTAGTTTATTCAATGCGATTCTTGGTTATAACCGCGCGATTACAAGTTCGACACCCGGAACGACACGAGACGTAGTCGTTGCTCAAACGGCTGTAGATGGTTTTCCTGTAGAATTTTACGACACAGCAGGAATTCGCGAAGTCGATAAAAATATCGAAAAGAATAATATTGAGCATGAAGGAATAAAACGAAGTATCGAACAAATTGCAGAAGCCGATCTCATAATTCGCGTAGTTGATTTAACGTCGGAGATCGTTAACGATTTTAATTTGTCGTCAGGAATTATTGTAACGAAAAATAGCGATTCTCTAAATATCGTTACAAAAAATATTTTGACTTGCTACAACAAAGCTGATTTAGTTTCAGACTTGCCCGATGAGATTTGCGTTAGCGCGAAAACGGGATTGGGCGTTGCGGAACTAATGGAAAAAATCGCTAGAATTTTAATCCCCAATCCGCCTCGTCCATTTGAAGCCGTTCCGTTAATATAGGTTACAATTAGTAACAGTTCAGGCAACATTAACGGTGATAAATTAAATTAATACTAGGGAACTTCTGATGATTAAATTTTTATTAAAACCGCGTAGCGGTTTCCCAAAATAGCGATGGGTAAAAATTCGCTAGGATTTTCACCCATCGAAAAAAAATCGCGTTACGAATTTATTTTCGACGGGTAAAATCGCATTGCGATTTCACCCAGCGCTATTTTGGAGTTATCCCTACGAGACGCGAATTTAATAAAATTTATTTTTATTAGGATCGCGGTCGTCTCGACCGCATATTTAGGCGTTTGTCATGCAGGCGGGACGCCCGCGTTCCTTCTAATATTAGTTTTTAGAAGTTCCCT
>JAITAZ010000627.1 GCA_031283825.1 Planctomycetaceae bacterium
AAAAACCGAAAATTCAAGTGTGAGAAGTATAACTTAATTAATCTTATAATTTCTCATTCACTCCATTCTTTATCACCTTTAATCTATTGACTTCTCTCCCACAAAAGCATCATTTCCATTCTCCGCGATTATCCGTCAAATCTGTTATTATCCGCGTTTAAAATTCCCCGAATTATCCGTGATTAAAAAACCGTGAATGGTTAAAATTATTTTTCTTCATTCCGCATGAATTTTTGAAGGCGGAGATTATACGCCGAGAATGTTTTCTAATCAACATCCCCCTCTCAAGCATTCATTTTTCTCCACTGATTGACGTATTTTTGGGAATAGATACAATTCTGCGTTTTCGTTTACAAAGGTTGCGTTGTCGAAGGCAACGATAAAATGGATTCGACAATAATTATTAAAATCAATTCAGATTTACCGTCAGCTAACGCCGACGCGACCTCAAGAAATAACAAAAAGAAATAACAAATTTTTTAATTTAATTTTATGTCAACAAAAATTACGGTTTTGGAGTCGCGCGGCGTTGAGTATATTGACAGAGTTGTACAATTGAGCGGTTGGGTTCGGACAAGACGCGACTCTAAAGCGGGGTTCAGTTTTGTCGAGCTTAATGACGGTACGTCGTTGGGCAATATTCAAATTATAGTTCCTCAATCGTTATCTAATTATGATTCGGTGATTAAGTTGGTAACGCCCGGCGCGTCGATATTGGTTGAGGGTTTGGTCAAGAAATCTCCGGCGCAGGGTCAGCTTACGGAGGTTGAGGCGTCTCGGATTGAGTTGATTGGCGAATCTGATTCGGCGTCGTATCCGTTGCAGAAGAAGGGACATTCTCTTGAATTTTTGCGTTCGATTTCTCATCTTCGGGTTCGTACTAACACGTTTGGCGCGGTTGCTAGAATTAGGAATACGGTTAGTTATTCGATACATCGATTTTTTCAGGAACATGGTTTTATTTATGTTCATACTCCGATAATAACGGCGAGCGATTGCGAAGGTGCTGGTCAAATGTTTAGGGTTACGTCTCTTGACTTATCGAATCTGCCGAAGGACGACGTTGGTAAGATTGATTATTCGAAAGATTTTTTTGGCAAGTCGTCATATTTAACGGTGAGTGGTCAGTTGAATGTTGAGTCTTATTGTGTGGGTTTGGGTCGAGTTTATACTTTTGGACCGACGTTTCGGGCGGAAAATTCCAATACGTCTCGTCATGCGGCGGAGTTTTGGATGATTGAGCCGGAAATTGCGTTTTGCGAATTGTCTGAAAATATGAGCTGGGCGGAAAAATTCTTGAAACGTTTAATTTCTGACACGCTTAACGAACGGCACGAAGATATTGAGTTTTTCAATCGTACTGATTCGACGTTGATTGAAACGTTGAATCACGTTGTTGAGAGTGATTTTGTTCGTTTATCTTATACGGACGCAGTATCGATTTTGGAGAAATGCGGTAAAAAATTCGAGTTTAAGGTTACATGGGGAATCGATTTACAGAGCGAGCATGAACGATTTTTAACAGAAGAGCATTTTAAAAGTCCTGTGATTTTGTATGATTATCCTAGAACGATTAAGCCGTTTTATATGAGATTAAACGACGACGGAAAAACAGTGAGAGCGATGGACGTATTAGTTCCGAAAGTTGGCGAAATCATTGGCGGTAGCGAGCGCGAGTATCGGCTGGACCTGTTGGAAGAACGAATGAAAGAGCAAAAGTTAGAGATGGAAGCGTACAATTGGTATGCAGATTTACGAAAATATGGAAGCGTGCCTCATAGCGGGTTTGGATTAGGATTAGAGAGAGCGTTAATGTTTATAACGGGAATAAGCAACATAAGAGACGTGATTCCGTTCCCAAGAACTCCGGGTAATTGTGAATTTTAATTTTCCATTGATATATTTAAAGAATCAAATTTATGAAAGAATACGACAAGAATAATGTTTATATTTGTTATCCTGACAATTGGGAAATGAACGAATCGCGAATGAATCGAATAGACGGAACGATTCAAATAACAAATGGCGATGGCGCGTTTTGGATTTTAAAGAAATATCCTGCGGGACAGAATCCAGATGAAATTGCAGATGAAGCAGTAGAAGCGATGCGTTCAGAGTATCAAGACATGGAGGTTGAGCGAGTTGATGAGATTATGTATGAAAAATACGTAACAGGATTTGAGATGACCTTTTTTTATTTAGATTTGATGAATGAGGCACGGATATTAACGTTTGATACAGGTTTACTTACGTATGCGATATTCTGGCAAACGGGCAATCAGTTAATTATTCATGCAGACCAAGAAATCTCGACTGACCAAGTATTAAACGCTATTACGGTTTCTTTTTTAAGAGGAAAAAAAATAATCGCAAATTAGGTAACCGTTCACGTTCAAAAGAAAGAAAAAAATTTCTCTTTTTTAAAGCTGTTGTTTTCTGTTGAGTCGTTAATCATGGTTTTTAAATTACCGTGTCCCATAAGTCCCCTTTGTCCCCAGTGTCCCCTCAAAAAATAATATGGTTTTTAAAAATACCGTAACCGTTCACGCACAAGAGAAAAATTTCATAACGGTGCGTAGGAAATTTTTCTCTTGAGCGAGAACGGTTACTTTCAATATATAATTAGCTAATCGAAATCGTCCCCCGTATTGTACAGAAATAAAATTGAGAGATAATCCCTGCGGCTTTGTTTTCTTGTTTTTTTATTTCATCAGAAGAAAATAAACGATAATATAAACCGCAAGAAAAATACAAAACTTTTAAAAATAACAAATAACTGTAATTTATAACATACGTACAGCAATCTGTTTATTGTAACAATTTAACATTTTAACAAATTATAATAATGGATATTTCAAATTCTCAATATAATCAATATAGTCTCGTTTGCGAGATGTTCGATTCGTTGAAGTTGATTACGAAATTCGATTTCAATAAGACTTTTGAAATGGCGCGAATAATTCTCCAATGCGGGAAAGTATTACTGACCGGAGAAGGTTCAAGTAGAATCTTTCCTGCCAAGAATTTTATCTACCAACTACGAAAAAGCTCTTTAAACGATAAATTAAACGTAATAACAGAAGGTTGCGAACAATCCCTCGAATACGATCTTTTCGATTGGTGCGTAGTTGTCAGCTCTAACAGCGGTCAAACTGGAGAAGCAGTCAGACTCTACCAAAAATTACGTCAACGAAATCATCGCCAAAATTTTGCCATTACCGCCGCCAAAAACTCGCTAATCGGCGATCTGGCTAAAGAAACTTTCGTGTTAAGTTGCGGTGCTGAAAAAGCTGTCGCCGCAACAAAAAGCGTTATCGAACAAGCTCTGACTTACATTTCTGTTCTGCACAATATGAAAAAATTCGTACCCATAAATCCGCGTTTCAGCAACGCCGACATCGATAACGACGACCTCGAATTACAACGACAAAAATTGCCGGAACTAGGAAAAAAAATACTCGATGATAACTACAACACAAATCTAATAACGCAAATTTCAAATGCGTCAACCCTGTATTTCGCCGGACGAAATAACGGCGCCGCCGAAGAACTCGCACTCAAAGCAACAGAAATAACGCGGAAAAGAAGTATTTATCTCGAAGGAACGTTTTTACTGCACGGAGTCGAAGAGGTAATGTCTGAAAACGACGTTGTCGTTTGGGTCGAACCGTTTGAACAAGAATGCAAAAAAATCGATGAACTATTTGTCAAGAAACATAAAATTCCTGTAATCGCAATTTCAAGTTTTGCCACGCCGTTTCCGACTATTGAAATTCCAAGTTTAAACGGTTACGATCAATTCCTACAAATTTTCGCCGGTTGGAATCTGCTAGTTCAAGCCGCTTTGCAACTCGGAGTCAATCCAGATAAACCAACAAGAGCAAGAAAAATCGGAAACGAATTTGAACATTAATAAAAATTTGTAACCGTGAATAGTTACAAATTAACAAATGTAGAGACGCAATGCCTTGCGTCTCATTGTTCGATCAAAAGATCACCGATAGAGACGCAAAGCATTGTGTCTCTACATTGGGTTTAGTAATTCAAATCCGAATTTAAAAACCCGTGAACGGTTACTCTGAATTGATATTAATTATTGTCGAATCTATTTTATTGTAGCCTTCGGCAGTGCGACCAGATCAATTACCGCCTACAGAATAGTTACAAAAAATTTACTGAAAAGTTACAAATATATTTAAACTTTTCGCACATGAATTTCGGTTAGAGCCGTCAGTTTACTTTCGGAAAGTAGGCTTTTCAATTTTTTAATGAATTGCTTTTGAGACGCTGAAATTCATAGCGAGATATGATATTCAATCGAATAAATTAACAGAGGTATTTTAAGTGAGTGAAATAATTTTTGATTTACGTAAATCCGACGGCGCGATTTTATCGGGCGAGCCTTCGGTTGTGTTTGCAGATTGGCGCGGTGCTGACGAATGTTGGCTTTATGTTTCGCCGCATGACGACGACGTTGTTCTTGGCGCGGGTTTAACGTTTGTTGCCGGAATAGAACTTGGCATAAAAACTCACGTGATAGTTTCGACAATTGGTGCTGGATATTGTCGGGCGGAGCATCGTGAAACGATAGGTCAAATTCGGCGTGGCGAGTGTTGTCGTTCTTTTGATTTATTGGGTTTGCCTCCGAGTAATCTTCATTTTTTTGATTATCGGGCGACAGATATGTTAGCGAATCTTGGACGTCGTTTTACAAGCGAGCAGAATTGTCCGACAGCGATTGCGGGTGCAAGTGGGTTTCAAAATTCATTTACATGGCTGTTGAGACAAATATGTCCGAACCGAGTTTTTCTGCCTTCTCAAACGGATATTCATCCAGCTCATAAGGCGGTGCATGAGGAATTTCTGATAAGTGTTTTTCATGCGAGAGGAAAAATTTGGCCAGAGCTAGGAAATCCGATGCCTGAGTTTCCCAAGTTATACGAATACGCAACATACAATGATTACATCGACCCGCCAACGATAAGAATTAGAACTTCCGCCGATTTACTAGAAAAAAAATTACGCGGAATAGCCGCATACGTCTCGCAAGAACAAATAGAACTGATTGTACAAACAGTCAGAAACATGGGCGCAAAAGAATATATTCACGA
>JAITAZ010000100.1 GCA_031283825.1 Planctomycetaceae bacterium
CAGAGTTCACAGAGAAGTTTTTAAAAATCAAATGTTGATTCAATTGAAATTTCTCTGTGTTATCTGGCGTTCTCTGTGGTTAAAAATAATTTTTAGAGATTCTCAATATCTCATGTTACTCGCTTGCTGCGAGTTTTATTTTCTTGTAACAGTTCACAATTTTTAAATTTTAAATTATGAATTATGAATTTAAAAAGCGTGAACAGTTACAACAAAAAAATATCGCATACTGACAGACAACTACTGCGTAATATGAGCTATGAGCTTTAAACTTAACTTTAACGGTTGAGTGCAAGCGAACTTGTCTCACCCAACTAATCTAGCGAGATTAATCCGTTGCCTTTGGCGTTTATTATTCTGCTGCCGTTACATAGAACTTGGAACGATTGATCTGTTGGGACGTCGAAGGCTTCTATTCCTCGCTTGCTAGACCTCAACGGGAAAGGCGAAACATAACGATCCCCATGATCAACCAACACAAAAAGAGTCGAAGGTCGCCGCTCTATCGATAATCTCAGAATCGTAACCGCAACCGGATTTATTCCAACTAAACCCGAATGCTGCGACTCAATCGTAAAAATATCCGGTAAACAACCAACATTCTCGCCGCTCGTAAATTGCATCTTTTCAGCCGAATACAAAATTCCAGTTGCAACTTGCATCCAGTCAATCGACTTGTCATACTCCGCAAGCAAAGTCAACGCATACGCATAAACAATTCCCGCTCTCGGTTGCGAAACGCCAAACCAAACCGGTATCCCCCGCGAACTTCCGCCTAACTTTGGAATCGTAACATAAAGCATCGTCTCCCTGTTCGTCCACTGATAAACAAACGATAATCCGCAAATTGCAAATCGGTTCGCCGCGTCAAGATAACGTTGATCGCCTGAATACTCGTAAGCCCAGACAAATAACCAAGTCAACGTTGCCGCCGACAAAAGATCAGGAGTATGCAACGGAGAATCTTGATAAAAACCGCCTCGCGGAATTTCACATTTTATCAAATATTCAAGCGATTCCTTCACCATCTCGAACAACCGCTTATTGCCGGTGAAACGAACATATTCCATTACCTCAAGCGTTCTTATTGCAGTCAAGCCGTGAGACGTTGCGGCGTTTTCTACTTCAGGAAACCGCGTGCGGAAAAGATACGAACCGTCCGGATTCTTCAACGCTATAATCGACTTAATCGAATTTTCTCTCGCTGATTTCCATTGCTCAACATTTTCAGTCAAAAAATAAATAGCGTCGTTTGCAATGTCCGCGCCGCCTGATTCTATTTCTTTTATAAGCGGAGTTCGACTCGTTAGTCTCGCGATTGTTGAAAACATATCGGCGTAAGGGCGTCGTTGCCACGCGGGGTCGGTTGCGTAACCCCACGCCGCGCCGTCAGGAGATTGAACCGCGCCGTGAATCCCAGCTAATGATAACTTAAACTGCTCCGCCGAATTTCGAGGCGACGCCGACGGCTTCGGCAAACCGTTTTCTTTCACGTAATTTCGCAAACTTCTAACCGCCGCCGATTCGCCCGATTTCAAATCAACCGCCGGAAATAACCGCAACTCCGCGTCAATTGATTTTCCAACCAGCGAGATACGATGATCCTCAGTGTAATCGATTGTGTTAGGCGAATGAAAAGTCGGTTGTAATTCTGTATTTTTCCAGCTCAACATTGCGGCGATTTTATCCGTGCCAAGACTTGCCATCTGCATCGTTATCCAACTCGGATTAGGTTTGCCGCGATAATTATAAGGCGGGTTAATGTCAACTGCCGACGAACTTACATCGCCCGTTTCGATAAACTCCACTCCGGGAAGCAGTCCGCTTTTCAACTTGCCAAAAAGACGAATAACAGGTCCTTCAAACGGTTCAATATCAGATTTTTCATCCGTGTCGGGTTTACTTCTAATAGAGAATTTTATCGTATCGTTGACTATTAAAATGTCCAAGTCGGCAACAGACGAACTAAAGCTGAATGGCATTTTGTCTGTCGAAATATCTCCGGCTGCAATTGTAACGCGGTTAGAATTAGAGTCGGAATTAGAATTAAAATTAGTATTAGAGACTGAATTAGAATTAGAATTAGAATCGTTGGAATTACGATTTTGATTATTTGTAACGTTAATTATATTTGCCGCGTTTATTATTTGCGGTTCTTTTTTTTGTTTGAAATCTGGGATGATTCCGTTTTGATGGACAATTGGGGCGATAATTGCAACGACTTCGTTGTTTTGCCGGATACGAGCGATTCGGGCGTCGGGCGAGATTTCAAAGATAAATTGTCCTAGATTTGACGTAATCCAATTTGTAGTTGGTTTTGGGTCGTACAAGAAAGCCGGAAAAACGGTTTTGGGAAACCATTCGGCAACAGCTGGATCGTTTGACCTCAACGATAATTTCACGGCGGCGAGATTTCCAACGTATTTAATTGGCGCGCCGAAATCGATAGTCTGATTACGCGATAGAGTCGTTGGTTTTTCCTCGACTCCTTCGGGTTGTTCGACAATAAATTTTATTGCGAAAGGCGCGTTGTTTCGGACAGTGTAACGCAGAACGTCTCGTTCTGTTCCGTCTGGAAATCTCTGATGAAACGACGAAATTTTTTGTAAAGCGATTGGATTAGTTTGTCGTCCGTAGAGGGCGATTGATCGTATTGTCCAAGTTCCAGACGAGTTTGTGAATCGGATTGAGATTGTTTCCAGCATATCTTCGACTGGCAGAAAAAAACCGATTTTATGCCAGTCTCCGTCGGGGTTAAGTTTCTGTACGAATTTTTTACGATTGTCTCGTGTTGGCGATTCTTTTGTTGTCCAGTTGATAATCATTTCTGACGCGGTAAGAGTCTTCACTTCAATTATTAAACGAATTTGACTTCCGACGAGATTATAACTCTTACTGATTATTGGATCGCTATCTGCTGTATTATCTTTGAGCGTATCGATCCGCAGCATATTTTCATGCGTGTAGATTCTAGCTGACCGTTCTGCTTGCCAGCCGTGTAGATCTTTTTCAAAAGTTTCATTTAGGAGCAAATTATTATCGCCATCAGCTGAAACAAATCCATAAATGAAAAATATAAATAATAAATAAATCGAAAATCGAATAATAAATTGGAATGTCATAATTATAAAAATTTGTAACCATTCACGGTTTTTAAATTCGGAATTAAAGTATTTTTGTAATTGTTTACGGGAAAAAAGTATCTTCCTTCGCCCTGAAAGGGTAGCGGAAAAAATATTATCACGAATATTCGTTACAAATATTCATCAAAATATTCATCAAAATATTCACCAAAATATTCACCAAAATATTCACCAAAATATTCCGTTGCCCTTTCGGGGCGTAAGAAATTTTTCTCTTGTGCGTGAACGATTACATTTTTTTTAGGGGACATTGGGGACGCTGGGGACAAAGGGGACATTGGGGACGTTATTGTTTGAAATCTGGGATTGATGGCTCGGAAGGAACAAAATTTAAAGGTTGCGTTGCCGAAGGCAACGATAAAATGGATTCGACAATAATTAAAATCAATTCAGATTTACCGTCTGGGGTAGCAAGTGCACAACATGAGTTACAAGTTAATTTATCGTAACAAAAATTCAAAATTAAACAACCCATACCACAAAATATGAATTTTTAAAGATCCCCTATAGTACAAAAAATCTCTCTTGACCTGCATTTTGAAAATTGATATTATCCAAAAATATAACGTAAGCGACAGATTGCTTGCTTGCAATTATACGTGTCATGTCCTTTATGCCCTTCTGGGTTAACTCAAAAAAATAACAATTAAAATGACGTCCCTCAATAACAATGCTTATCAATTCGATAAACTCGCCCAAACAATTCGATTTTTTGTAACAATAATTATTTTAATCATAACTCCAATTCAATTTAATATCGGAGAAGAATCACAAAATCGCATTGAACTAAATAATATCAACTCTACAACTTCAACTACAACTACAAATCCAACTACAAATCCAACTACAAACGCAAATATAACTTCAACCACAAATAATATTTACGCCGACAATAAAACTCAGACTGAAAAAAATTCGGCTAAATCAGAACTTCCCTCATTGACTTCTTTGCGTCTTGATTGTGAATCTACGACTTCAACTCATCCAATAATGCCAATCGATTCGCTTACCTTTGATACAGTCAATCATCCTAACTACACCGACAATATATTCGACACGACATCCCTCGAAAGCCGCGCACAACTTCGATCTTGGAACTATCAATTTCTGCCCGCCGGTCGAATCTACCAAAGCTACCTCGCCGGCGTAAACGAAAGCCGATTAGGACTCGCCTGGAATAACGACCATAACCTCGACAATATCTGGGACGCAACCGTCGGAGGGAACGCCGGATTGTTTCGATACGGAACTCGCGAAACAATTCTGCCAGAAGGAATACAAATCGAAGTCGAAGCCTCATCGCATCTGCGAATGGATTACGAACACGAAAGAGATATGGACGCTATGGATTACCGCTTCGCCCTGCCCATAACACTAGGAAATAAAACTTGGCAACTCCGAACCGGTTACTTCCACGTCAGCTCGCACATGGGAGACGAAAGAATGATTCGACTCACACAAAACGGTCAACCACACAAAAGAATAAACTACGTCAGAGAATCCATCATACTCGGTCTGGCTTACCGAATGAACCCGTCAACTAGACTCTACTTCGAAATCGATTACTCAACTTGGCTAGGCGAATTAACAAAACCTTGGCATTTTCAATTCGGCATCGAATACAGCTCTCCATATCCAATCGCTAATTATTCATACTCGCCTTTTGCCGCCATAAATTTCCAATTGCTAGAAGAAAAAAACTACAACGGAAATATCACTATCCAAGCAGGATTACAATGGAGAAATAAACAAGGTCAACTATTCAGAATCGGCGTACAATACTTCTACGGAATAAGCGATCAATACGAACACCTATTCGCCGCTCGAGAAAATAAATTCGGAATAGGTATTTGGTTCGACTTCTAAAAGGAAGAAAAATTATTTCATAGCCATTCACGGTTTTAAAATTGCATCTCTAATAATTCACTTATGGGAATCTCCAAAAATTAATTTTAAACCACAGAGGACACAGAGAACACAGAGAAAATTTTAATTTGAATCAAAACATAATTTAAATTTATTAAAGTAAAAAAATTATGGATTTAAATCAAAATTTAATTTTTTAAGAATATTCTCTCTGTGAACTCTGTGTTCTCTGTGGTTAATAAAAAAACGAGTTTTTAGAAGTTCCCTAATGTTAGTTTTTAATATTTCAACGGAAAATTTTTATGATGTTTTATTCTTTTACTAATCTCGCGGGGATTACACTTTTAAACTGTCGATGGATAAAGTGTCGTATCTGTTGAATTGAATAAAAAATAAATTGTTACAAATATTCCACTGAAATATTACGTTCTTTTTTACTTAGAGATACTAAATCCTCGCCCATAATGGTTTCTCCTTTCGGTCAAATTTATATTTGACTCGATGGTTGTTTTTTGGTCGTCGAATAATTTACT
>JAITAZ010000101.1 GCA_031283825.1 Planctomycetaceae bacterium
TCAGCGTAGAAAAAAATTCAAAATTCAAAATTCAGAAAAAAGAGAAAATAGAAGTAACCGTTCACGGTTTTTTTATATTGTAACTATTCGTAGAATGTTATTGATCAGGTAGGCGACCGTAGGTTCGCAACCTTTCGGCGAAAGGTCGCGTCGGCGTTAGCCGACGGTAAATCTAAATTGATTTTAATTATTGTCGAATCCATTTTATCGTTGTCTTCAGCAACGCGACCTTTCGGCGAAAGGTTGCGAACCTACGGTCGCCTACCTATGGTCGCCTACCTATTGTCGCCTTTAATTCCGAATTTAAAAACTCGTGAACTGTTACTTAAATTTTACTTGATATTTTCACAATAACGTTACAGAAAATTCAATGAATTATTGCAATTATTTTGATTTCAGCGATACTATCTTTTAAGCGAATTATTCCAATCATAACGATAATTTACCGACTAATTACAACAATTAACAGATTTTTCGTTACGATAATTTTGCTCGCAAGTTTTATAAACTTAATGGAATTTATAAGATACTATAAATCTTTTTAATGAAATAAATAAATTGAATAAGATTTAATTAAACGAGAAAGTTTTCAGGATATTTTGAAAATTCTACACAAGTAAACTTGGCAGACGCAAAATCCGCTACTATAATAACCATAGTTTTACGATCAAATCAGATCAAATTTACAGACAACATTAACGACGCTAAATTGTATTGACGTCAATTTTGTCTAAACTATGATTTTTATGATTTGTGCGATTAGAATAATAAAATTGCATAAATCACCGTTCAGACAATTACAACGACTTGAAAACTTTCATAAAAATCGCCTTTCAAACGGCTCTAGCCAAAATTGAAATCGGAACAGATTAAAAATTTTCAATCCGTGTAATTAACGGCAATTAAGTCAGATAATGAGACGGCAGAACAAAACGTAACCTACAGTTGCTCATGTCGTCCCTGCGAAACTAATAAAACGCCGCGAACTAAACGCTAGGAAAAATTAAAACGTAACTTTTAAAAAATAAGGAAATAAAAAAATGGCAGAACGAAATAAAAATTCAGGTTCACAAAAAACCGGACGATTCGATATTCCCATAACACCCGAACAAAATAATAACCCGACTAACGTCAATAACGCGAACAACGCGAATGACGCGAATGACAATATCAATACGTCAAGTAATAATTTGTCCAAAAATAAATTCAGTTTCGATTCTCCCGCGTCAAATATTAACAATCCCATGAAAAGCCGCGTCGGGAAATTCAACGAAATAAACAGTAATTTCGCCGACTCTCCAACGACTCCAACGACTCCGACAACTCCAACAAATCCGGCAACTCCGACTAATTCGACGACTCCGGCGGAATCGAAATTTGATCAAAAACAACCTTCGTCTCGATTTGAAACTCGTCCTAAAAACGTTGGCGGAAAATTCGCGATGGAAACCGACGACGTTGAATCTCGTCAAACGGAATCTCGCAAATCACAATTTACAAACAACAACAATGATAACGACAATGATAATCCGTCAATGCAAACGATGCACACGATTCAAACGAAAACTCAATCTCAAGTCGAGTCGCCCAAGCCTTCGGCATCTGCGTTTAAAAAATATTTATTGCCGATAGACGTTAAATTTGAGACGTTACGATTAGGATTATTATTGTTGTTAGTTCTACCGTTGACAATTTATTCGTATTATATGGCGTTGGAGCAGATTGTTTATAGTTGGATCAATAATGTTGATTATAGTCATGGATTTTTTGTCGTTCCGTTGGTGATATTGTTTCTTTATTCGCGATTAGATTCATATCCGGGAACGCGCTACAGATTATGTTGGCTTGGATTGATTCCAATTGTATTTTGCCTTGTAATGCGATATTTTTTCAGTTTAATTTACGCAGACGCATTAGAAGAGTGGTCGTTGTTTTTTTGGGTGATTGGAATCGTATGGTTTTTTTACGGAACGCGAGCTTTTTTGTGGGCGTTGCCTTCGTTGTGTTTTTTGATTTTCATGTTTCAACTTCCGTATAGTATCGACGTATTGATGAAACATCATCTTCAACTTTACGCCGCGCGATTTGCCGCCATTTTATTGCAAATACTTGGTGAACCGGCAATAGCAATAAACAACATTATTCGAGTCAAAGGCGAAATCCTCAGCGTTGAGGCGGCGTGTAGCGGGATACGTTTTTTAATTAGCGTTTTTGCAATTGCGGCGGCGGCGGCGTTATTCATGCGTAAACCTTGGTGGCAAAATTTAATCGTCATGTTGATTGCAGCACCGTTGGCAATGTTTGTAAATGCGTTGAGAATCACAATGACAGGAATTTTGTTGATTCATCATCGCGCCGCGTTAGCCCAAATCGTCCCAAAAGAACGTGTCAACGCATTCGCAGACGAAATCGCTGGATACACAATGATCGTAGTTGTTGCCGTTACGTTTTTATGTTTACTAATTTTTATGGACAAAGTTTTTAAACGAGTGAATATTTGAGTTGTAGTAGTTGTATTAGTTGTAGAATTAGTTGTAGTAGTGAAGATTCAGTCATAATTTTCAAGGGACATTATAGACAAAAGTAACTCAAGGAACGTCGTTGTTTGAAATCGTAGATTAACGACTCCAAAGATTTTCTCTTGAGTCTTTTCAACAGATTTTAAATCGCAATATCCTTATACTGTCCTTAGCGTTCCTAATGTCCTTTAAAAAAACTAACTATTCAATTTTAATTGAACAGGAGAATTAAAATGTCGCAGATTGTAGAGAAATCGAATATGGTTAATCAGAATATGCCTAATATAATGATGAGCGGTCAAGGTATGCCGTCGGCGGGTTATTATCCAAATGAATTTATGCAGCAACCGATGAGCGAACCTGTATCTGCCCGCCGTCAAATTATGGACGGAATAGAAATGGCGAGATCAACGCCGCAAATTATGATTCTGATGTTAATCTCGGCATTGAAAAGAAATTGGAAATGGACATTGCCGTCGGGATTGATTTTAAGCGCAATTGCATTCGGCACGTTGTGGTTTCTTTTTCCGATTAAATACGAGGCAATGGCATGGATGCGAATTAGCACAAATAAAAAGCAAATAATTAGAACGTCAGATGAAAATATCGAATATGATAATTTCGTTCAAACTCAATTTGCGTTGATTCGCAGTCCGGTTATTATCAAGAAAGCGTTGGAGAATCCGAAGATTGCTCAACTTGCTTGTATCACCAAAGAGAAAGATCGCGTTGATTGGCTTACAAAACAACTGACTTTACAACGATTAGCAAAATCTGAATATTTCACGATTTCGGTGTCGGCGGAGGCGGCGGAAGACGCGGCTAATATTGTAAATAGCGTAGTTGACGCTTTCTTGAATGTTTATATTACAAATACAAAAAAATCGAACTCGGAGTTGATACGTCAATTGACGGAAGAGATAACTCGTCAATCGACGACGGCAAACGATCTCGAAAGGGAAATACGCGGCAAAATGAAAAGCGCAGCGGCGAAAAACGCGGTTACGGGTACGTCTGATTCGTTACCCGGATTGTATTCACCTGGCGAATCGTTGCAGCGTGAAATTTACATGCACGAGTCTCAATTGGTGTCTATTCAAGCCGAGTTGCAAATGTTGCACGACATGATAAGCGATCCCGATAGAAAAGTCCCGTCGGCGATGCTTGAGATTGCGATAAACAGCGATCCAGAAGTTTTGATGTTGATTCAAAAGAGACAGAATCTTGAGGGACGTCTGGCGAAATTAAAGGAGAAGTCTAGCGCAACTGCCGCTGAATCGCCGCAGATTCCTATCTTGATCAAACAAATTGAAACGATAGACACGGAGATTACGCGGCTTAAACTTAGTCTTGCCAGCAAAAAGGAATACGACATGAGTATTGCAATGAGAGCACAAGCGGACACTGATATTTACGAATTGGAAAAAGCAGTAAAACGAGAAGATATTTTAGTAAAGACGTTGAAATTAAAATATGACGAGCAGAATAAAGACATTCAGGACAGGACGGTTGAGGTAACGGACGCTTCGTTTCAGCAGTTGCAGCTTAAGCGAGTTAATAATGTTTTGGATATTCTTCATGAGCGTCTTATTGCGGTCAAGGCGGACATGAGTTCTCCGAGTCAGATTGAGTTATTGGAGTCTGCGTCTCCTCCTCCGTTGCCCAAGACGCAAAAGCGGATTGTGTTTGCCATGTTTGGGGCGATGGGGTGTTTAATATTTCCGGCGTTAATGGGGATTGTTCTGGAGAGGTCGAAGCCGCGATTGTATCATGTTTCGCAGATCAGGCGTGCGTGTCCGGACGTAATTATTGGCGAGATAATGGAGCCGCCGGTTGCGTGGATTCAGGGCGCAAGTTTTAGAAAGAGGTTAGCGAGGTATAGGGAGACGGTTCATAGTTGGTGTACGCATTTATTATTGAGCGATCCTTTTAGAACGTGTAAGACTATATCGATTGCGAGTGTATCGTCGGATGACGGCAAGACGTTTCTGGCGGTGCAGGTTGCGGTTGCGATGGCGCAGATGCGGACTGGAAGAGTGTTATTGATTGACGGAGACATGCGGGTAGGAAGGTTGCATCTTTTGTTTGGAAACGAGGAGGCGGGGATTGGTTTAGCGGATGTTTTATCGTTACGAAATAGAGTCGGGGAGGCGATAGTGATGGACGCGAAGGATTCGAATTTGAATTTCTTATCGGCGGGTAATCTTGATGTTTCTCCGTATGAGTTATTGGGCGATAGAAATTTCAGAGATTTATTAGATTTTTTGGAGAGGGATTTTTCGTTGATTTTGGTGGTTGTACCTCCAGTAACTCATGCGGCGGAGTCGTTGGTTATGGCGGCGAGTACGGATTCGGTTTTATTGTGCGTCAGACAAGGCGAGACTGTTTTAGCCGCGATGGAAGACGTGTATAGAAAATTAGTAAGTACCGGAAGTAATGTTGATGGAATAGTAGTAAAGGACATCCCTTACTATCAGATGGCCGGCAAAGATGGAGGATTCGCCGACAAGTTAGAACAAATCCGTTTATCTCATTTATTACAATACGCCGATTAAAATAAGGGAACTTCTAAAAACTCGTTTTTTTATTAACCACAGAGAACACAGAGTTCACAGAGAGAATATTTTTAAAACATTAAATTTTGATTTAAATCCATAATTTTTTTTACTTTAATAAATTTAAATTATGTTTTGATTCAAATTAAAATTTTCTCTGTGTTCTCTGTGTCCTCTGTGGTTTAAAATTAATTTT
>JAITAZ010000273.1 GCA_031283825.1 Planctomycetaceae bacterium
GTCGGACGATTGAGAATAATATTTTGAATCGCCTCTTTAACTAAATCTACAGTAACAGGACGAGCGTAATCTCCTTGTAATAGTTTGACAATGACTTCGCGGGCAATAGCGTTGACGAGCCAAGGTTGTCCTTGTGTTTGTTCATATACTAATTCGATTGCGTCTGATTCAAATTTCTGTCCGGTTTCGTCGGTGTGTTGTTGATACAATTGAATGATTTCTTTGTCGTTGAAATTTTTCAAGGTTAAAGACTCTGTAACAATATTAAACGGACTTGCATCTCCGAGTGTTTCGCTATTAGGACGAACTTTTGCCTTGAAGTCGCGAATATTACGCATTCCTACCAACGCGACTGAATGAATAAATGGGACATTGGCACGTTCGTTGTAGCCGTTTCGTAATTGTCTTAAAAACAGAATCAGAGTGTCATCGCTCAAGCAGTCGGCTTCGTCGAAAAATATCACTAGCGGTTTGTCGAGTTCCATACGATATAAGGTCAACGACGTCCTTAAAACGCTAACATAATCTGTAAGATCGGCATCTTCTGCAAATTTGTTTTTATGCGGAAGCGTCGAAAATCTAAGATGACTTTTAATACAACTAATAATAGCGGGTATGCCGTCTTTCGGATCACTAATTCCTTGTACGCTTTCGAGCGAGCAATAAAGCGCGTAATATTTTCCTTCGGTGTTAAGTTTAGCGGTCAAATCGTGTAAGTAGGTTGTCTTCCCGCTTTGACGCGCCGCATGAATTACGAAGTATTCTTTATCATCGATCAATTGTTCAACGCCTTGTAATCGCGTTGAGGAATCTATCATGTAATGTTCCGTACTGTTGCATGGTCCGGCAATATTGAATTTTCTCATAATATTTTTTTCCTTTTTTGATTTTTGTAATTTTGTTTTTTTGGTTGAGGTAATTATTTTTTCGGATGGAATTATATCATGGACGGTGAAAAAAAATACTGTATATAAAGAGTGGCATTTTTAGAAGTGGCGGTTTGTTGAATTTTTGTGTATTGCCAATTCCCCCCTATTGACGCTTTTTTGGATTGGGGTAGAATTTTCGCCGTTTGAGTTTGGCGTGTGAAACTCATTATTTTTTGTAACGGAAAATGAGTTGGGGAGTGGATTGGAAAAAAATTTTTTTACCTACTTGACTCGTGTTTCGGGGACAATTATAATTTTGCCCGTGTCGATTGTGGTAGTTGGAGAGTTGATTTTTATCATTGTTTCAGCGGTTCTGAATCGACTAAAAAAAACAAAAGCAAATGGCGAGAGAATTTTGATTGAGAGTATTGGTTATTCTGATTTTTGTAGCGATTGATTGTGTGTGGTTACAAGGGTCGGGGCGATTATTGATCGAATTTCTTAACTTCAATGTTTCTAATTTAGCGCGTGTTTGTGCAGACGAATGCGCTTAAAGGTTTTTTCGAGGTTGTCTTGTTTTCTGATTGGAGGAAGCGGGGCGGCTAAGAGATTTTTAGTGTGAGACGTTTAATATGTTTCGTTCGATAGTGAAATTTGGTTTTCAGCGAGTTGTTGCGGTGTTGCTTTTGGTAACATTTGCGCCGCTTGTCATATTGAGCGAGGCGACGCATCTGATTCCCGGATTGGGCGAAAATTGCGATTGCTTCAAGGTGATTCCGCAGAGTTCTTTACCAAGTCCGAATGTTGGTTGTTCTCATAATCATGGTTCATATTCCGACCGTGATTTTGCTGATGGAATCAGCGCTAAATTCATTGAAGTTGGGCATGAAAATTATAATGAAAATATAAGTGGAACGTGTCCGTTGCATTCGTTTTGCCAGATGTTTAATAGTCTGGTGATTGTTATTGTTACGCCGGTTGTTTCCGAGTTGGCAGTAGAGTTGACTGTCGCGGAGAGGTTATCTTTTTCAGACGAATTCTTTTCGTCGTTCCAAGCGAGAGCGCCGCCAATCGCTTGATTCTTAGTGCAAGTCTTGCAAAGGTTTTAGAGTTTGTAGCTTTAGAGTTTTTGGATTTTTGGTTTTTTGAATTTTGAACAATAGATTTTTCCGAATCGTTGTTTGAGACATAATACCAATCCTAAAACAAGGGCAATCCCGAAAGAGATTTTTCGGAATTATTTTGTCCTAATTTTAAAGAGACTTTAGGGACAAAATGTACTCAAGGGATGTTGTTGTGTGAAATCGAATCGTAACGGCTTCAAAGACATTATTCTTGAGTTTTTTCAAACTAGATTGTAAATCCAAACGTCCATTATGTCTTTACTGTCCTTTTAAAAAGGTAAATTTTTAATGTAGAGGCGCGTAATGTTTTGTGTTTCTGTTGAATGAATTGTTACCAGAATAAGCCAACTGTGGAGGCGTGATGTTTTGTGTCTCAGGTGAATTGTTATCCAACGATGGAGGCGCAATGTTTTGTGTTTTTATGGTATGAAAAAAGTAAAATCTAATTGTTGTCGTGCGTGAGTTGTGATTGTTGCGTGCGAGGAAAATAACAAACAGATGAAAGTAAAAAATAAAAAGGAGAATAAATTATGAAATGCGAGTGTGAGAATTGTTCGGGCAATCATGAAGTTGAGGAGTCGTTTTATCGTGATCCGGTGGTGAGGCGATTATGTTTTATGTATCGTGATTTATTGTTGCACGACGGATTCGGAGAATTACGTGTTGACGTAAAGATATTAAAACGCGGTCAAAAGGAAGTAATTATAAAAGCCGGAAAGGAGTTCAGGTATGTAGTTGATGTTCCGGGCGAACTCAACAGATGGGAATAGAAAATTCGGAATTATGGGGAGATTTAAGATTGAAGATTGAAGATTTAAATTCAGAATTAAGGAATTTTTTAAACACGAAAGACATGTGAAGAGAAAAAAATGAAAGTTAAAAGTTTAAATTCCTTAATTCCGAATTCCGAATTCCGAATTTTCCTAAAATAATATTGAATCAATCATTGTTTTTGCGTCTATTGTTTGTTTTTTTCCGTTGCGAATGAGGTTTTCGGATGGAACGTTTGGTACTGATTTGAATGGTTCAAGTCGGTTAAATTTCGTTTCAGTTCGGCGTAGGAAATATTTGAGCTGATTGTCTGTTTTTATATTTGCAAGTGCGATATACAGACCGGCTATTTCTTACGCTTCATTTCAAACCTTAATATAAGGAGAAGAAAATTATGAAAAAGACAATTAAGTTTGCGGGCTTTACGCTCATCGAGTTACTTATTGTCATCGGATTACTAGCCGCGCTAGCATCCGTGTTGCTCCCATCGCTAATGGGATCAAGAGAAGACGCCCTAGA
>JAITAZ010000280.1 GCA_031283825.1 Planctomycetaceae bacterium
AATTTTTATTTTGTTTTTGCAACTAGTGCTTTGTTAGTCTTAAATTTTGGGATGCATTTTTAATGAAAGACTTTATTTGTAACCGTTCACGCGCAAGAAAAAAATCCTACGCCCTGAAATGGCAGCGTATGCTAACCCACCGCAACGCGGTGGGTTAGCATCTCCCCAACAACGCCGCCCTGTAAGGGCAGCTGAATTTATTAGTGAATATATTGAATATGGTCAATATTGTTTGTTAATATTTGTAACGAATATTCGTAATAATTTTTTTCCGCTGCCCTTTCAGGGCGTTCCGTTTGGGGGCATTTTGACCCACCGCGTTGCGGTGGGTTAAAACTCCGTTGCCCTTTCAGGGCGTAGGATTTTTTGCCCGTGCGTGTGAACGGTTACCGTTATTTTGTAGGATATTTTGTTTGGGTTATCCCAATTTTTAAGCTTAACAAAGCACTAGTGTCTTTTAAAAAATCACTCTTAAAAAAAATCGGAAGTTAAATATGAATAATTTTGGTTTTGTTAGGGTTGGCGCGGCGATTCCTTCGGTTCGAGTTGCAGATTGCGGATTTAACGTACAAAAAATCGGAGAAATGATTTTTCGTGCCGCCGAACAAAAGGTACAGATAATTGTGTTTCCTGAATTATCTGTAACCGCCTATACTTGCGGCGATTTGTTTTTTCAGCAGACTTTAATTAGAGAATCTGAATCGGCAGTTGTCGAGTTATTGCGAGACACAAGCAAGACGCCAATTTGTTTTATTATTGGCGCGCCGGTTTGTCATAATTCTAAATTGTATAATTGTGCAATTGCGTGTTCGGGCGGTAGAATTTTGGGAATTGTGCCGAAAATTTTTCTGCCAAACTATTCTGAATTTTACGAAAAACGATGGTTTCATCCGTACTCTTACAGTGGTTTACCGGCGAAAATATCTTATGCAGGCAATGTTGCGCCGTTTGGCAGTAATATTCTTTTTGATTTTTGTAATGGAAAATTCGCAGTTGAGATTTGCGAGGATGTTTGGTCGGTGATTCCTCCGAGTTCTTATCATGCTCAATCTGGCGCGTCGTTGATCTTTAATCTTTCGGCAAGCGATGAGTTGACAGGCAAGCGGAGTTATGTGAAATCTCTTCTTTCGCAGCAATCGGCGCGTTGTCAATCGGCTTATATTTATTCGTCGGCGGGATTTGGCGAGTCGACAACGGACGTAGTTTATTCTGGAAACGCTTATATTTACGAGAATGGAAAGTTGTTAGCGGAGTCGGTGCGATTCCAATTTAGCGAGCAGTTGATTATTAGCGACGTTGATAGTGAATTATTAGATAGCGAACGTCGGAGAAACACGACGTTTATTTGTAATCCGGCTATTGAGACGAATAAATGTTACGAAAATGTTGACGTGAAATTGAGTTTATTCGACGATTCGGTTCAGTTGATTCGAGCGGTGAATTCGTCGCCGTTTATTCCGTCTGCGGATAGTTATGACGAGAGTTGTGAGGAGATTTTTTCGATTCAGGTTTCGGGTTTAGCGAAGCGGTTTATTTATACTGGGGTGAAGTCGTTGATTTTGGGGATTTCGGGCGGGTTGGATTCGACGCTTGCGTTGTTGGTGTGTGTGAAGATGGCGGACAAGTTGCGGTTATCGCGTCGGGTGATATGTGGAGTAACGATGCCCGGTTTTGGCACGTCGGCGAGGACTCATACTAATGCGATTCGATTGATGGAGTTATTGGGGATAGAGTTTTTGGACATTGATATAGTTACGGCGTGCGAGCAGCATTTTCACGATATTTCGCATGACCCGACGATCTGCGATGTAACTTACGAAAACACGCAAGCGAGAGAGCGGACGCAAATTTTAATGGACCTAGCGAATCAGAGATCGGGTTTAGTTGTTGGCACTGGGGACATGTCGGAGTTAGCGTTGGGGTGGGCAACATACAATGGGGATCATATTTCGATGTATGGAGTGAATGCCGGAGTGCCGAAAACGTTGGTGAGGTATTTGGTGCGGTGGGTAATTGAGAATCAGGTCGAAGAGTTAGCGAGAGGAACGTTGAGTGATATTTTAGAAACGCCGGTGAGTCCAGAGCTTTTGCCGAAGGATTCGCGAGGCGGAATGACGCAATTTACGGAGGATTTAGTTGGTCCGTATTGTTTGCATGATTTCTTTTTATTTTATGTTTTGAGGTATAGTTTCTCGCCGCGAAAGATTTATTGTTTAGCGAAAAATGCGTTTAAAGGAATTTATGAGGACGCAGTAATTTTGAGTTGGATAAAGGTTTTTTACAAGAGATTTTTTAGTCAGCAGTTTAAGCGAAGTTGTATGCCGGACGGGGTCAAGGTAGGTTCGGTTAATTTATCTCCGAGAGGCGATTGGCGAATGCCCAGTGATGCAAGCGTTCATCTATGGCTAAAAGAAATCGATCAACTTGGAGATTAAATAATTTGTAACCGTTCACGGGTTTTAAACACGGATAATAGGGGAATTTTTAAACACGGATAATATCGGATAGGACGGATAATCGCGGAAAATGCAAATGGCGATTTTAATATTTATAAAATTGTATTATTTATTTAGGTTTATTTAGTTATAGTTGATTTATCTAGTCAATTATTTAGTTAGTTAGTATTATAATTTTTGTAATATATCAGTGGAATATTTTTAACACGTATGAATATTGTACAACCAACCTCATTTTCAACCTAATTTTTCTTACTATTGTTTAAAACCTC
>JAITAZ010000316.1 GCA_031283825.1 Planctomycetaceae bacterium
CCTAAATAAATAATATAATTTTATTGATATTAAAATCGTCATTTCCATTCTCCGCGAATATCAGTTGAATCCGTATTATCCGCGTTTAAAAATTCCCCTAATTATCCGCGTTTAAAAAATTCCGCTGATATATTACTAATATTATTAAAATTATCAATTTCGTCATTTTTATTTTTTGACGTCAACGCAATCAAAATTAACTCACACAAAAACAACCGGAAGGTTAAAATTTAATATATGCCTAAACCTGATTACTACGAAGTTCTTGGCGTTTCTCGTAACGCAAGCAAAGAAGAAATATCCACAGCTTACCGGAAACTCGCAATGAAATATCATCCGGATCGCAATCCGGGTGATTCGGAAGCCGTAGAACAATTTAAACTCTGCGCTACCGCCTACGAAATATTAAGCAACGACGAAAAACGCGCAATTTATAACCAATACGGACACGAAGGTCTCGATAACAGCGGCGGCGGCTCGCAATTCAGAGACGTCAACGATATTTACGCCGCATTCGGAGACCTGTTCGGCGGCACAATCTTTAGCCATTTTTTCGGCGTAGGCCGCGGAGGAAGAGGACGCCAACCTGCATCGGGAAACGATATCCGCTGTAACGTAACTATCGATCTACACGAAGCGGCAAGAGGCGTAAATAAAATAATCACCTTCCGACGACACGAACCTTGCCCAACCTGCAACGGAACAGGCTCAAAACCCGGAACTTCACCCGAAAGATGCTCCTACTGCGGAGGTCATGGACAAATTACGCAATCAACCGGATTCTTTTCTATTCAATCAACCTGCCCAAGATGTAGAGGTCAAGGCATGATTATCACCAACCCCTGCCAAGACTGTCGAGGAAGCGGACTAATCCCAAAAGAAGTTAAACGCGAAATCAAAATTCCAGCAGGAGTCGATACCGGAACAAGACTAAGATTACAAGGCGAAGGCGAAAAAAGTCTAGAAGGCGGTTTGCCCGGAGATTGCTATATCTTTATCACCGTAAAACAACATCCGCTATTCCAACGAGACGGCGAAGACTTAGTTTGCAGAGTACCAATCGGATACGCACAAGCCGCACTCGGAGCAGAAATCGACGTGCCAACACTAGACGGCACCGAAAAAATGAAAATCCCGCCAGGTACGCAAAATAACGACGAAATCATTCTACGAGGTAGAGGAATGCCTATTCCTCATAGAAGCATCACCGGAGATCTGCATATCGTCGTTTATATCGAAGTGCCAAGAAAACTAAAACCTGAACACCAAGAACTACTGAGAAAATTAGCCGAACTAGAAGGAGAACACGTCCTACCCGAACGAAAAAATTTCTTCAGTAAACTCGGCGATTTCGTTACAGAATTTTTCTCCGATAAATCAGAAAAAAAAGAAGAATCAAAAGAAAATAATAACGACGACAATCACTCAAAAAATCGTAAAAACAAAAAATAATTGTAACGATTAAGCCGCCGTATTTTCTACAATCAGATAGATAACTATTGATTGACGATTGCTATCGACTAAATTGTTACATTTTTTAAAGGATATTGAAGACGCATTAGTTTAAAATTATTGATTAAGCGACTCAATAGGAACTATAGTTTAAAATTTTTTTACATAACAATAATAACATTAACAATAACAAAAGATGACTGAATATTCAGAAAATAACGAAACTCAAGACGAATTAAATAACATAACAGAAACGGTTGACGTCAAAACAAACAACGACGAATACATTACTGACAACGGAACGTTATCAAAGATAGAACAATTAAAAATCGAAATTGAAGAGGCGAAGAATCGCTCGTTGCGGGCGTTGGCGGATCTAGAGAATTTTCGCACAAGGTCAAATCGTCAGATAATCGAAGAGCGTAAGTATGCAAGTATTGACTTAATGCGAGAATTACTTACAGTCTGGGATAATATCGGTCGAGCATTAGACGCTGTCGATAAAACACAAAGTTTAGAAACACTAGTCGAAGGCGTGAATATGGTTCATCAACAATTTCTTGACGTTTTATCAAAATATAATTGCGTTAAAATTGAAGCGGTTCATCAACCGTTTGATCCTAATTTTCATGCGTCGGTCGCTCAATTACCAAACGATGAATTTCCTGTTAATACAGTTATAGACGAAGTCTTGACCGGATTCAAATTACACGACCGCGTAGTTCGACCAACTCAAGTAGTTTTATCCTCCGGCAAACAATCACAGTAGAAAAAAAAGGTAACAATTTAGTTGTATTAGGGAATAGTTGTATTAGATAACTCATGTTACGCACTTGCTGCTCCAGACAGATAGGCGACCGCCGACTCAGGTAGGCGACCTTTCGCCGAAAGGTCGCGTCGGCGTTAGCCGACGGTAAATCTGAATTGATTTTAATTATTGTCGAATCCATTTTATCGTTGCATTCGGCAACGCGACCTTTCGGGGGTCTAGGGATTATCTACTGGGCAGCTTCAAAAGCCGAATTGCGCTAACTAAAAAAATATTTACCGTTCATGGTATTTTTACAAACCATATTATTTTTTTGGGGGGGACATTGGGGACAAAGGGGACTTATGGGACACTGGGGACACACTAATTTAAAAACCATGATTAATGACTCAACAGAAAACAATAGCCTTTTTAAAAGAGAGATTTTTTTCAGTATTATCTCCTGAGTCATCAACCCCAGATTTCAAACAAAAATGTCCCCTGTGTCCCCAATGTCCCCATCGTCCCCCCAAAAAAATAATA
>JAITAZ010000319.1 GCA_031283825.1 Planctomycetaceae bacterium
ATTTTATTGATATTAAAATCGTCATTGCCATTCTCCGCGAATATCCGTTGAATCCGTATTATCCGCGTTTAAAAATTCCCCGTATTATCCGCGTTTAAAAAATTCCGCTGATATATTACCAAATATTTTTTGTGCGGTAATTGACAAGCAGAATTTCAACTGGATAATATCACGCCTTGTAATCAAAATTGATTACACGTTTTTTCATTTTGAGGTCGATTCCTTGACACGAAATCAATGAAACATTTTGCTTAAACGTTTTTGGATTGCCGTATAAATTGACAATAACTCGAAATTAAATTTCACAAATATCACAGAAATTTAATTTTACTAAGTTACATAACTCACTCGATATATTCACTTAAAGAAAAATATATCAACGTCAAATTAACGGCGCGAATTTCAACAAGTTTTTTTGTAACAGAATTTCTATGATAATCGAACATAATATTCCCGCATTTATGGAATGGATTCTACCAGCAATCAAAAGCTGGTTCGAATCATTTGCAATTTTGCTCGGAGCGTCTTTAGCTATCAGCATCGTCCTTTGCCTGATTAGATACGGAATCAAAGACGCATACGTTCCATTCATTAACGCATTCAACCGCGCAATAGTAAACCTGACGTCGTTTTCAATTTTGCGCACTTGGGCAATCGCCCGATTGACAATAATCGAATCACTAAGAGGTCGAATCGTTTACATACTACTCCTGTTCGTCGGACTCCTACTATTCGCCGGATGGTTTCTCGACCCACGATCAGAAGACCCCGCAAAATATTATCTCGCATTCGTAATGTTCACTACTATGATACTCGTAATGCTAATGTCACTATTCCTCAGCTCGTTTAGCTTGCCTACAGACGTCAAAAATAAAACAATCTACGCCGTCGTAACTAAACCAGTCAGAGCCAGCGAAATCGTATTCGGGCGAATTATCGGAGTGTCCGTTATCGGTACAGTTTTCATTATTCTAATGGGAATCACAAGCTACTTATTCGTCATCAGCGAACTCCAACACTCACACGTTCTCACCGAAAAAGACGACTTGACACCAGTCTCGCTAAACGCCGATAACAACGATAACGACCCCAAACGAGTCGTCATGCGCGGCAAAACCCGCGCTACAAACGGACATCGACACGACGTCGAAATCCTCGCCGACGGAACAATCGACGTCTCCGTTGTAAACGGTCATAACCACACAATCACAGTCGAAAAATTAGAATCTTTCACACGATACGAAGTCGGCACCGCACGCGGCTCACTACAAGCTAGAATTCCTATCTACGGAAACCTAATATTCAGAGACGGAGACGGAAGCGATAAACAAAAAGGAATTAACGTCGGACACGAATGGGAATACCGCTCCTACATCGGAGGAAGAACAAGCGAAACAACCGCAAATGAAGAATCAGCAATTTTCGTTTTCAATAATCTTAAAGAAAATATGTTTCCCAAGTCAAAAGAAGCATTTCAATACGGTCTGCCAATCGAAATGACAGTCGGTGTATTCAGAACCGTAAAAGCAAATATCGAAAAACCCGTTTACGCAAGCTTGTCAGTGCGAAATCCCAAAACCGGATTAACAGTCGAAATAATGACATTCGGCACAGAAGAATCAATTATTAAATCGCTAGTTATCCCTTGGACAATCACCGGCACGCCGCAAATTATCCAACGCAAAGGTCGCGTCGAAGGAAATTATTACGAAATGCCCGAATCGTCCAAAGCCGCCGAACTACGAAACGATCCAGTACTAAACGCACGCCGACAATTCGATCTGTTCAAAGATTTTATCGCAGATGGTCAAACGGAAATTTGGCTAAAATGTATAGATCGACACCAGTATATAGGTATCGCACAAGCCGATTTATACGTAAGAGCAAATAACGCATCAGTAGGACTTAATTTCGTTAAAGGATTCTACTCAATCTGGATGAGAATGATTATCGTTACCGCATTCGGCGTTTTATTCAGCACATTTTTAAGCGGACCAATCGCAATGATCTCAACAATCGGAATCATGATCGCCGGATTCTCAAAAGGATTTTTAGTTCAAATCGGTATCGGAAATATTCTCGGAGGAGGTCCGTTTGAATCGCTGTTCAGACTAATGACACAACAAAATATGGTAACCGACCTGCCCGCCGAAAATTACTCAACTACATTCATCAAAAACGCAGACTTCATCTACGAAAGAATATTCCTATACCCAATAGGAAGAATTATCCCACCACTGTCCGACTACGGAATCTACGACCTAGCATTAGTTTCAGGTTTCGATATAACGTCAGGTTGGCTGCTAAATCACACCGTAACAACTTTCGCTTACGCACTCCCAGTTTTCTTCGTCGCATACCTAATTTTAAGCAACAGAGAACTAGCAAAATAAATCAATCTCGTAACCGTTCACAGAATTTTTTATTTTTTATCGCAAAACTAAAACGCGAATAGTTACAAATTAACAAATATAGAGACACAATGCCTTGCGCCTCATTGTTCGATCAAAAGATCACCGATTGAGACGCAAAGCATTGCGCCTCTACATTGGGTTTAACAATTCAAATCCGAATTTAAAAACCCGTGAACAGTTACCAAATTTAAACCGTTCACAGGTTTTAAACACGGATAGTGGGGGGATTTTTAAACGCGGATAATTCGGATTTTTTTGGTGAATACGGATAATCGCGGAGAAAACAAATGATGATTTTGTGTGATAGAAGTCAATAATTTTAGGGATAAAAGGGGAATGCAAGAAATTATTAAATACTAACTAACCTAAATAAATAATTGACTAGACAAATCAACTATAACTAAATATACCTAAATTAAATAATTTTATGAATATTAAAATCGCCATTTGCATTTTCCGCGATTATCTGTCATATCCGAATTATCCGCGTTTAAAAAATCCCCCATTATCCGCGTTTAAAACCGTGAACGGTTACCAAGTTTTTAATATGCGCAACAGAAAATCAATTTTTAATTGTTTGCGTTTGAAATTTAAATCAATTTGACATTATTACAAAAAATGATACAAGAATTTACAGAATCGAATTTTGATTCGGAAGTTATTCGGGCAACAGTTCCGGTGTTGGTAGATTTTTCATCCAAGACCTGCGGACCTTGCCGCGCTCTTCTGCCCGCGCTAGAACAATTGTCAGCCGAATATAAAGACGAAATAAAAATCGGTAAAGTTGATGTCTCCTTATTTCCGTTACTCGGAGCAAAGTTTGGAGTCGAAATGTTGCCGACATTGGTGTTTTTCAATAATGGAAACGTCGTTGATCGCCTAATCGGTCTTCAACCAATAAACAAAATTAAAAACGCAATCGAAGAGATTGAATAAAACTTATGATAACAATCAAAACAGAAAACGCGCCCGCCGCAATCGGTCCATATTCGCAAGGAATTATTGCAAACGGCTTGCTTTTCACCGCCGGACAAATTCCGCTTGACCCAAAAACAATGAAATTAGTCGAAGGGTCAATAGTCGAACAAACGACGCAAGTGTTGAAAAATCTCGACGCGATTCTTGCTGAATCCGGATCGTCTTGGAGTCGAGTCGTTAAGACTACCGTTTTCTTAACCGACCTCAATGACTTCGCCCAAATGAATAAAACTTACGCCGAACATTTAAACGATTCAAAACCCGCACGAAGCACAGTACAAGTCGCCGCACTGCCGCTCGGAGCAAAAATCGAAATTGAACTAATCGCAGAAATCGAAAAATAAATTCATATCGGCGAATTTATAACAATCGCCGAATTTCAAAAAAATAATAAATCACAAATGACAAATAACTCTAAAACCAAAATTCCCGACGTTTTTGATATTAACCGAATCGAAAAACTCGTCGATTTGATGAAGTCAAATGATCTTTCAGAAATAATTTTACAACAAGCCGACATTCATATAGAACTTAAACGTAATATTACTCCGCCGATAAATTCTTTTTCCGTTCCGCAAGTTGTACATCAAACGACATCCGCCGCAACGCCGACAATCGCCGCGAAACAAGAAAATATCAGTTCAAAAGAAAACGAAAAAGAAATCGACGACAGCAAATCGCACATTATAAAAAGCCCAATGGTCGGAACTTTTTACGCGTCGTCGAGTCCAGATTCGCCCCCGCTAGTAAAAGTCGGAGACCCCGTTACGCCCGATAAAACAATTTGCCTGATCGAAGCAATGAAAGTATTCAACGAAATTCAAGCAGAATGCACCGGAAAAATCATTGCCATCCTAGTCAAAAACGGAGAAGCCGTTGAATACGGAAAACCACTCTTTAGAATCGCAACAGAATAAAAGGTAATACTATTTCTAGCAAAAAATTTTTCGTCCCCCAAAAAAATTTAAAACCATTTACCAAAAATGTTGGATTCAAATTATGAAATACTTTAACATCGCAGGACCTTGTAATAGTGCCAAACACTACATGATAGATGCGTCAACTCGTCTCAAAGGCGTAGAACAACTAATAGATACAGAACAATACTTTGTAATTCATGCAGCGCGTCAGAGCGGAAAAACGACTTATCTTCACGACTTGTTGCAACGTCTTAACGCCGGAGGAAAATATTACTCGCTATGTTGCTCTCTTGAAACGGTTCAAGGAATCATTGATCCGAAAGATGGAATACCGGCAATTATAAGATGCATTCGAGACTGGCTTATTTCTAAAGATTTACCGCACAATTCAGAGTTTGTCAAAGATATAGATTACTCTAATTTTAACGGCGCTTTAAGATTATCACTATCTCAATATTGCAAGTTGTTAGATAAACCATTTGTTCTGTTATTCGACGAGGCAGATTGTTTAAGCGAAGGAACGTTAATTACTTTTTTACGCCAATTACGTAATGGTTATAATAATCGTTCAGTATGTTGTTTTGTTCATTCGATAGCGTTAGTTGGGATGTGTAATATTCGCGATTACAAGGCACAAATTCGTCCTGATAGTAAAACGCTTGGCAGTTCGAGTCCGTTTAATATTGTTGCGGAATCTCTGACATTGCAAAATTTCACCAAAGACGAGATTATTCAACTTTATCAACAACACACCGACGAGACTGGACAAATATTTAACGACGATGCAATTGAATTAATTTTTGAACAAACGCAAGGTC
>JAITAZ010000354.1 GCA_031283825.1 Planctomycetaceae bacterium
ATTTTATTGACATTAAAATCGTCATTGCCATTCTCCGCGAATATCCGTTGAATCCGTATTATCCGCGTTTAAAAATTCCCCGTATTATCCGCGTTTAAAAAATTCCGCTGATATATTACTAAATTTCTAAACCCAATGTAGAGACGCAATGCTTTGCGTCTCTATCGGTGATCTTTTGATCGAACAATGAGACGCAAGGCATTGCGTCTCTACATCGGTTAATTTGTAACTATTCACGTTTTAATTTTGCGATAAAAAATAAAAAATTCCGTGAACGATTACAAATTTGTTATTGGCAAATCATCATTTGTATTTTTCACCTGATATTACATAATGACGAATTTAAAAACCGTGAATGGTTACAAAAAAAATACCATTGTCTTTTATTCTCTTTCAATAACCTTATTTTAAACCTCAACAAACTTTCTCATATTTTTCAATGTCAGATAACTATGAAAATCCGTTAATTAGTCGTTATGCTTCGCGCGAGATGTCTCAGCTTTGGGGAGCGCAGCGTAAATTTAGCGCGTGGCGTCGTCTTTGGGTTGCGCTTGCGGAGTCGGAGGCGGAGCTTGGTTTACCGATAACGACCGCTCAAATCGACGAGTTGCGGGCGAATGTTGACAATATTGATTTCGCGAAAACGGCAGAGTACGAGTCGGAATTGAGACACGATGTAATGGCTCATGTTCGAGCTTACGGCGATATTTGTCCTCTTGCTAAGCCGATTATTCATCTTGGCGCGACGAGTTGTTTTGTTACTGACAACACCGACGCAATTTTAATTCGCGAGGCGTTGATAATTTTGCGTAATCGTCTTGTGTCGGCGATAGATCGTCTTGGGCGATTTGCGTTGCGTTATCGTGATTTACCTTGTCTTTCGTTTACGCATTTGCAGCCGGCGCAACCGACGACTGTTGGGCGTCGCGCGTGTTTGTGGGCTTATGATCTTGTTTTGGATTTGGTTGAGTTTGAGCGTCGTATAAATTTAATTCGTCCGTTGGGCAACAAGGGAACGACCGGCACTCAGGCGAGTTTTTTGAAATTATTCGGCGGCGATCATGAGAAAGTAAAGTTGTTAGAGAAAAAGTTTTGCGAGAAGATTGGTTTTGATTCGTCTTTTGCGATAACGGGTCAAACGTATCCGCGTAAGCAGGATTCGCAGGTTTTGGATATTTTATCTGGGGTATCTCAAAGTTCGCATAAATTCGCAACTGATTTGAGAATTTTAGCGCATCGCAAGGAGATGGAAGAGCCGTTTGAGGTTAATCAAATAGGTTCGTCGGCGATGGCTTACAAGCGTAATCCGATGCGAAGCGAAAGAATATGTTCGATTGCGCGTTTCGTGATGAGTTTACAATCGAGTGCGGCGATGACAGCGGCGACTCAATGGTTTGAGAGGACGTTGGACGACAGCGCGAATCGTCGATTAGTGTTGCCGCAAGCGTTTCTGGCGGTTGATGCGATATTGATTTTGTATGCTAATATTGCTGATGGAATGGTTGTTTATCCGAAGGTTATTGAGCGAAATCTTTCGTTGGAGATTCCATTTATGGCAACTGAAAATATTTTAATGTCGGCGGTTGAACGAGGCGGAGACAGACAATTTTTGCACGAAAAGATAAGATGTCATTCGATGGAGGCGGCGTTAATCGTTAAAAATAACGGAGGAGAAAACGATTTATTAGAACGATTAAGGTCTGACGATTCTTTTAGCAAAGTTGACATTGAAGCTGAAATAAATCCGGTTGCGTTTATAGGTCGTTCTTGCGAGCAAGTTGACGAATTTATCTCTGAACAAATTGAACCAATACGCAAACGATACGAAGACATTTTGATAATAACTAATAGTCAATCAACCAACGAAGTCCGCGTTTAAACGATTTGTAACTGTTCAGTAAAAAATCTGTTTTATCTTTTGAGTCTTGAATCCCAGATTTCAAGCCGGTTTGTCCCCAGTGTCCCCTAAGTCCCCTTTGTCCCCAATGTCCCCCCAAAAAAATAGTAACCGTTCACGTTCAAAAGAAAGAAAAAAATCCTACGCCCTTTCAGGGCTTAGGAATTTTTCTCTTGTGCGTGAACGGTTACAAAAAATAATATGGTTTGTAATATATCAGCGGAATATTTGTTTTTGTAATTATTATCAAGGCGATGAAAGATGAACCTTATTTTTACCTTATTAAAAAACAAACACGGATAATACGGGGAATTTTAAACGCGGATTTTTTTAGTGAATACGGATTTTTTTAGTGAATACTGATAAACACGGAGAATGGAAATGATGCCTTTGTATGGTAGAAATCAATAATTTTAAAGGGATAAAGGGGGGGATGGAAGAAATTATTAAAGACTAACTCAATAATAATAATAATAATTAATAATTAATATTTTACTTAATAATAGGTCAAGTGCAAGCGAAAAGGTCGCACTCAAGTGTAAGCGAATTGTAATTTGGTGCGACCAATTGGCTTGCATTTATTGTTACAATAAATATGTTTTTTTGAGTTGTTCTTTTTAGCTGTTTATTTATTGTAACGTAAATTTTTTTGTTATAATGTTAAAGGTTAATTGTTAGTTAATTGTTAATGTTAATTTTGTAATAGGGAACTTCTAAAAACATCATAAAACAATATTTGTAATATATAAGCGGAAATTTTTAAAAGCGGATAATTAGGGGAATTTTTAAACGCGGATAATACGGATTCAACTGATATTCGCGGAGAATGGAAATGACGATTTTAATATCAATAAAATTATATTATTTATTTAG
>JAITAZ010000355.1 GCA_031283825.1 Planctomycetaceae bacterium
GGTTTAATAATTCAAAGCCGAATTTAAAAAACCGTGAACGGTTACGTTGTTTTAAATCGAAAATTAAAGACTCAAAAAGGCATAGTTTTTGAGTCTTTTCAATAATGGATTTAAACCAAAATGTCCCTTTTGTCTCTAACGTTCTTAATGTCTTTTCTGTCCTTTTTAAAAACTACGATTGAATATTAAACTTTCAAAAGCCCGTTCTTGTCTAGGTGATTTTTTTGTGTAGAATTGCCGTCTGTTATGAATTATTCAGTCGAAGCATTACTGAATAACAATTTATTATTTCAATCTAAAATTAAGTCTAACAATTACGATGACAACAGACATTAAAACAGAAAAACTAAAAGAAGTTCAAGCGGCGATTCCTCATCGCGAGCCGTTTCTTTTTGTAGATGAAATTATTGAATGTAACGATAAACGTATCGTATGCAAAAAAACATTCACCGGTAACGAAGATTTTTTTCGCGGACACTATCCGGGCGCGCCGCTAGTTCCGGGAGTGCTACAGTGCGAAGCCGCTCTACAAGCCGGCGCTATTCTGCTTACGCGCATGTTCGAAGAAGAAAAAATGACAGGACGAATGCCAGTCGTCGCAAAAATAAGCGAAGTAAGATTCAAACAAATGATTAAACCCGGAGATACAATCATCATGGACGTTAAATTCAGAGAAAAAATGACCGGCGTCTATTTCCTACACGCAAAAGTTACAAAAAACGATAAAACTTGCGTACAATTCGATTTCGCTTGCGCTCTAACTGAATCACTAGACGGCTCCGGAGTTAATTAAGTTAGAAAATTCGCAACCATTCCCGTTCAAGAGAAAATATCCTACGCCCTGTAATGACAACGGACTTTTTTGGTGAATATGGTGAATATGGTGAATATGGAGTCAAGGTTAATATTGTTTGTTAATATTTGTAACGAATATTCGTAATAATTTTTTCCGTTGCCCTTTCAGAGCGAAGGAAGATACTTTTTTCACGTAAACAATTACAAAAATACTTTAGGGAACTTCTAAAAACATCATACAACAATATTTTATTAGGATCGCGGTCGTCTCGACCGCATATTTAGGCGTTTTTTGCCAAAAATAATGCAGGCGAGACGCCCGCGTTCCTCTCAAACTAGTTTTTAGAAGTTACCAAAAATACTTTAATCCCGAATTTAAAAACCGTGAGCGGTTACTTTGTTTTTTTTGTTGTCCATGTTTAGAAATAATTCTCAATCCTGCAATTTAACAATGACTTTTAACTTTAAGAGCGTTCTTTTATCATTTGTCGTAATTTTTGTAACGTTAATTTCATCGGGGATTGTACGCGGAGTCGACTCTACATCGGATGGTTCGATACCAATTCCGAAATTAAAAACCGCATGGAGTAAAGAAGTCTTACCGGATCGCGTTCATTCTGATTATCCGCGTCCGACTTTAACTCGACGCGATTGGCTAAATCTTAACGGATACTGGGATTGGAAACAAATTGAAATTCCTACAACTACTACAACATCAACATCAACATCAACAACGTCATCAACGCCGTCAACATCAACGTCGCCGACATCAACGCCGTTATCAATTGGTTCTCCGCGAATTTCTGTTACGAAAAATGAGCAATTTGATGGTCGCGTACTTGTTCCTTTTCCGATTGAGTCGTCTCTTTCGGGCGTTGGTAAATCTTTTGATCGAATTGTTTATCGTCGTCAATTTACAATTCCTTCAACTTGGCAGAATAATCAGCGGATTTTATTACATTTTGGCGGTGTCGATTGGGAAACTGTCGCGTATATTAACGGTCAACTTGCTGGAAAACATCAAGGTGCTTACGACCCGTTTTATTTCGACATTACAAATCACGTCAAGACAGCGCGAAACGAACCGAATGAAATTTTAGTTTACGTTTACGACCCCACAAATCACGGCGAACAACCTCGCGGAAAACAATCTATCAATCCGTCCGGCACGCAGTATAGGTCGGTAACTGGAATCTGGCAAACGGTTTGGATTGAACCTGTCGCCAAAAGTTATATTCAATCTTTGAGCATTTCAACCGATATTGATCAAAACGTTCTTTCGATTCATCCGTCGATAGAAAATCCAAAGCCGGAATTATCGTTGCGCTTTGAAGTATTCGACGGCGACAATTTAATCGTTGAGGCTTTCGGAGGAGTCGATGGTCGGACGATGATGAAAATTCCTAAAAACAAGTTGAAATTGTGGAAGCCTGATTCTCCGTTTTTGTATCAAATTCGCGTTCAGTTGTTAGAACGCGGCGCGCCGATTGATCAAGTCGGAAGTTACGCGGCGTTCAGAAAAATCGATCTTGCAAGAAACGCACAAGGAATATTGAGAATAAGATTGAATAATAAATTTCTTTTCTTAATGGGCGTAATCGATCAAGGCTATTGGCCCGACGGACTCTACACGCCGCCGTCGGATAACGCGATTAAAGCCGACATTCTCGCCGCAAAGTCTTGCGGATTCAACATGATTCGCAAACACTTAAAAGTTGAACCGGAAAGATGGTACTACTGGTGTGATCGCGTCGGAATGCTAGTTTGGCAAGATATGCCAAGCGGAGATAATCGAACAAACGAATCGAAAAAAATTTTTCAGCATGAGTTGCAACGTATGATTAAGTCTCGTTCTTCTCATCCGTCGATAGTTATTTGGTCGTTGTTTAACGAGGGACTCGGACAACATCGAACCGCCGAATACGTAAAATTCACAAGACAACTCGACCCCTCGCGACTAATAAACGCCGCCGGAGGTTGGAACGACTTAAATGTCGGCGATCTGAAAGATAATCATAAATTCCCAGGTCCCGAACCGCCCGTGATAACCGACAATAATCGCTGCGGAGTTATAGGCTCTTTCGGAGGAATCACGTTAGTCCCGCCGCCAGAAAATACATGGACTACCGAAACATGGGGTTACAGCCACGCAAAAGACGCCGAAACACTATTAAATAAATACAAAAAAATGCACGCTCAACTAAGATCAATGATAGAAAACGGTCTCTCCGCCGCCGTCTTTCATCAGTTCGTTGACGTAGAATCTGAATGCAACGGAATCATAACCTACGACCGAAACATCCTAAAAATCCCCGCCGCAGAAATAAATAAAATAAATACAGAAACAATTAAATACGGAAGCAGCGAGTAGGTTTTTTTGAGTTGTAGTAGTTGTAGTAGTGTGGTAGTTGTATTAGTTGTAGTAGAGTTTTTTTTTAGACTGTAGAAAATTTCATCCGTTGGGTATAAAAAAGTTTTTAAAAATATCCCATCGGGATATTCCCAAAATAGCCGTGCGTGAGACGTACTCGCCGCACTCTTTAAGAAATAATTACAAAAAATTATCCATCAAAAAATTTTGATATAAGTTATAAATAAAGATGTCAGATTGTGTTTATTCTGTACTTTTTTCTAAGTTTGGAATTCGTGAATTTCGTTCTTATCAGGAGGAGGTAATTCGTGCGATATTATCTGGTCGTGATGTGTTTACGGTGATGCCGACGGGTGGTGGGAAGTCTCTTTGTTATCAATTGCCGGCGTGTTTGATGGAGGGGGTTTGTGTGGTTGTATCTCCTTTAATTTCGTTGATGAAAGATCAGGTTGACTCGGCGAGGTTGAATGGATTATCTGCGGGGACGTTGAACAGTTCGATTTCTTCGACGGAGCGGGCGATAGTTGGAGATTTAATTCGGCGGAAGAGTTTGGATTTGCTTTATATTTCGCCGGAGCGGTTTAATTCTGAGTATTTTATTTCGCGGTTGAAAAGGGTGAAAATTGCGTTTTTTGCGATTGACGAGGCGCATTGTATTTCGGAGTGGGGACATGATTTTCGTCCTGATTATTTATCGCTTTCGAAGATTATTCAAGAATTTCCTGATGTCCCTGTTACGGCGTTTACGGCAACGGCGACTCCGCGAGTCGTTGATGATATTATTGCAAGATTAGGTTTGAGGAATCCTCATTTGACGCGGGCGTCGTTTAATCGACCGAATTTATTTTATCGCGTTATTATGAAGCAGAATTTGCAAGAGCAGATTCTTTCTTATGTAAAAAAACGTGTTGGCGAATCGGGGATAATTTATTGTAGTAGTCGAAAGAAGGTTGAGGAGACAACGTTGATGCTTCGATTTCATGGAATATCGGCGAGTTATTATCATGCCGGATTGAATGACGAGCAGCGTAGTGAGGTTCAGGAGTCTTTTCGGCATGGAGGTTATTCGGTGATTGTTGCGACGATTGCTTTTGGGATGGGGATTGACAAATCGGATGTGAGATTTGTGATTCATGCAGATTTACCGAAAAGCGTTGAGGGATATTATCAGGAGACGGGTCGAGCGGGTCGGGATGGCGAGGCGGCGGAATGTATTTTATTTTTTAGTCGGGGTGATGTCGCGCAGCAGATGCAATTCGCGAATAAGATTGAAGACGAAAAGGTGCGAAATATTGCGAAAGAGCAGTTATGGCAGATGGTGCGATTGGCGGAGCAGCGCGGGTGTCGTCGGGTTGCGTTGTTGGATTATTTTAGCGAGAGTTTTGTGTCGGAGAATTGTAATGCTTGCGATATTTGCGTTAATGAGGGATTAAAGGTTGACGCTACGATTTCGGCGCAGAAGGTTTTATCGTTAATTTACAGGACGCGAGAATCTTTTGGCGCTGCTCATTTAGCGGACGTTCTTATTGGCGCGAACACGGAGAAGATAAGGCAATTCGGACATGACAAGTTGCCGACTTACGGAGTAGGAAAAGACAAGACAAAAAATTATTGGCGAGCGATTATCAATGAGTTGATTGCGCAAAAAATAACAAGAATTGAGGACGATTCGCGACCTGTTCCGAAGTTGACGGATGAGGCGTGGTTAATTATTCGCGGACAAAAAAATTTCACAACGATTCCGATTGAGGATCGAGATTGTGGTAAAAAATCTAGTAAAGGTCGAATTGCTGATTCATTCAAGCAATCGAAAAATCGGACAATAGAGCGAGATCAAGATCGAGATCAGGATCGAGATCGAAATCGAGATCAAGATCGAGAGCGAAATCGAGATCAGGATCGAGATCGAGATCGAGCGAGTGATTTGGTTGTTGCGGATGATTTATTTTCGGAGTTGCTTTTTGCGCGACTTCGCGAGGTCAGGACAGAGCTTGCGAGAGAGGGCAAAGTTCCGCCGTATATTATTTTTTCGGACAAAACGCTCCGTGAGTTTTCGAGATTTTTCCCAATGACTCCTGAAGAACTATTAAGCATTCGCGGCGTTGGTCAATACAAATATGAGACCTATGGACAACGATTTCTTGATACAATAATTGATTTCTACAAACAAAACCCCGAAGAAACAGAAAAATGGAAAAAAAACATTTAGCAGATTTTAACCGCGCGTATTATTTTTGTAATATATCAGCGGAATTTTTTAAACGCGGATAATACGGGGAATTTTTAAACGCGGATAATACGGATTCAACGGATATTCGCGGAGAATGGCAATGACGATTTTAATGTCAATAAAAT
>JAITAZ010000420.1 GCA_031283825.1 Planctomycetaceae bacterium
CGGATTAACGTGAATAAAATTTTTGTAGTAAAAAAGAAATTTATCAATGTTGTCTGTAGGAATTTTATCAAGAGTCCAATCAGATTCGTCGGCGAGACAAACTGTTGAAAACAATGCAATGAAAAAAACAACGCGAAATAAAATCATAATTTTCATTATTATTTAAGGACAAGAGGGACATTTTTGTTTAAAATCAGTTTGAAAAGACTCAAGGGTAATATCTTTATCTTTGGAGTTATTAACTCATGTTACGCACTTGCTGCCCCTGATCTGGTTGCCTACCTGATCTGGTGTCTAGGGATTATCTACTGTGCAGCTTCAAAAGCCGAATTGTGCTAACTAAAAAAAATAGTAACCGTTCATGGTATTTTTACAAACCATATTATTTTTTTGGGGGGACATTGGGGACAAAGGGGACTTGGGGGACATTGGGGACACACTAATTTAAAAACCATGATTAATGACTCAACAGAAAACAACAGCCTTTTTAAAAGAGAAAATTTTTTCAGTATTATTTCTCCGAGCCATCAATCCCAGATCTCAAACAAGAACGTCCCCAATGTCCCCAGCGTCCCCAATGTCCCCTAAGTCCCCCCAAAAAATTATTTATCTTTTTTAGGGGACAAAGGGGACGCTCTTGTTTAGAATCAGCAGTTATTGACTCAAGGGGATAACAGTAAAAAATTTTTAGCGTTAATTATTTTTTTAGTTTTGTCCCTTTGAGTCGTTAATATCAGATTTTAAGTTCCCAATTTTAACATGAACTTGTTTTATCTTGCCGGAGTGTCGCCGTTGATTGCTCGGCGGTAGTTTGGATTGTCAGCTTGACCCGTTATCTCATACAAAAATCTACTCGGAATCGTTGGTCGCATCTTGCCCCACTTCATTCTATTCAACGCAAGAGTCAACGTTAGCCTTTTTTTCGCTCTCGTAATTCCTACATAACACAACCTCCGTTCCTCATCAACCGCTAAAACATCATCACTGTCAACACTCCTATAATGCGGCAATATCCCCTCCTCCATTCCCACCATATAAACATCCGAAAACTCTAACCCCTTCGCCGCATGTAATGTCATCAAAATCACCGCCTGATTACGCCGCTTACTAACCTCCTGATTAGACCCAAAATCATTGCCCGATAACAACGCGTCATCCAAAAAACCCGATAACGTCGGCTGAGATGACTCCAAAATATATTTCGACGCCGCACTCAATATTTCACCAACAGATTCCCACCGCTCATTACGCTCCTTCTCCTCCTGATACTGCCGCTCAATCTCACGTCCATAATCTACCGCTTGAATCATCCCCCGCAAATTCTCCACCGAAAAATCCCTCGACAAAATATTTCTCTGACACTCAATCAACTCCTGAAACGAATCCAACGCCTCAATCGTCTTCACCCCCAATTCCTCATTGCCCTCTCCGCCCGACTTCAACCTCGATATACTCTCCCAAATCGGAATTTTCAACTCAATCGAACGCTCCGTCAACCTCTGAACCGTCGCCGCACCAATCCCTCTCGGCGGAGTATTCAAAATCCTCAAAAGAGATACCTCGTCCCGAAATCGATTCATCAATTTCAAGTACGAAAGCAAATCCCGAACCTCCTTACGATCAAAAAACGATTGACCGCCAACCAAAACATACGGAATCCTCGCCGACCTGAACTCCATCTCAAATAAACGCGGTTGCTCATTCGTCCTAAAAAGCACCGCAACCTCCTCCGCCTTCACCCCCGATTTCAATACCCGCAAAACATCGTCCGCAACAAATTTCGCCTCAACATCGCCATCCTTACACTGCCTTATCACCGGAGATAATCCCGAAACACAAGACCGCAAACTCTTACCATGCCGCTGAACATTAAACCTTATCAAATTATTCGCCCACCCCACAATCTCGCGCGTTGACCTGTAATTTTCTTCCAACCTAACAATTTTTGCATCGCGCCAGTCCTTCTTAAAATTCAAGATATGAGTAACCTCCGCGCCGCGCCACCCATAAATCGCTTGATCATCATCCCCAACCACACACAAATTCCCATGAGATAACGCCAACTCGCGAACAATACGATACTGACTCAAATTCGTGTCCTGATACTCGTCAACTAAAATATGATCAAATCTTCCCGCCTCCGCTAATAAAACGTCGTGATTTTTACACAATAATTGCTCCGTCAAAAGAAGTAAATCATCAAAATCGACCGCGCCAAGCGTCCGCAACGACTCCTGATACCGCGCATACGCGACCGCCGCTAAATACCCCTTCGGAGATTGCATCGCCGATTCCGATTTTATCGCTAAATCACAAGTTACTCCGCCACTCTTCCACGAACTTATCCTCGATAATAACTCCGCCGGACGTAACGCCGCATCCGATACCTTTATCTCACGCAACACCCGACGCGCAACCGATTCTTGATCGCCGCGATCATAAATCGCAAATTGATTCGGATAACCAAGACAATTAATATGACGACGCAAAATCCGAACACAAAGAGAATGAAACGTCGTCGCCTCCGGCTTGCCGCCCTCCTTATTATTAAAACCGACATTGGTCTTTTTCAATAACTCCGAAATCCGCGATTGCAACTCCCGCGCCGCCTTGTTCGTAAACGTTACCGCCAAAATCCTCGACGGCATTACACCACTTTGAATCAATCTAGCTATCCGATAAGTTACAACCCGCGTCTTGCCCGTGCCAGCTCCCGCAAGCACAAGCATCGCACCACTTAAAGTTTCCACCGCCTCACTCTGCGCAGAATTAAGAGACATAAATTTTGCTCAACCTCCAATCAAATAAAATGTTAATAATAAATAATAACTCATGTTACGCACTTGCTACCCCGAATCAGGTAGGCGACCTTTCGCCGAAAGGTCGCGTCGGCGTTAGCCGACAGTAAATCTGAATTGATTTTAGGGAATCTCTAAAATTAATTTTAAACCACAAAATTAATTTTAAACCACAGAGGACACAGAGAACACAGAGAAAATTTTAATTAGAATCAAAACATAATTTAAATTTATTAAAGGGAACATCTAAAAACTAATATTATTAGGAACGCGGGCGTCCCGCCTGCATGACAAACGCCTAAATATGCGGTCGAGACGACCGCGTTCCTAATAAAAATAAATTTTACATGAGGTTTTTAGAAGTTCCCAATAATTAAAATCAATTCAGATTTATCGTCGGCTAACGCCGACGCGACCTTTCGGCGAAAGGTCGCCTACCTGAGTCGGCGGTCGCCTACCTGATCTGGGATAGCAAGTGCGTAACATGAGTTAAATAATTGTGTTCGTTTTAAATTCCCTTTTATCCTATCCGTATTCAACAAAAAAATCCGTTTAATCCGCCGTGTATATCCGTGTTTAAAATTCCCATGATTCCTAATTTTAAAAAAACTGTGAACGGTTACACCATTTTTAATCGGGAAAAAATTTGATTTTCAACTTGCAATCAGGCGAGTGTTGCGAAAATTTAACGTGTGAAAAGTTTAATTTTTTGTCTTTATTTCTTCGTTAAAAGCGTTATATACAATTTTCGAGCCGACTCGTAATTAAAAATTCATCGATAAAAAAACGTATTCATCAAGCCGGTTTTTCGACGGGCGAGAAGCGGAATTGACAGAAAATTCAAACGAGTAAAAGTAATTTAAAATTAAAAATCAAACGTTAATTTTCAGTTGGCGAATCGGCGTAGATTGATTTAATTAACGGCAAAACGGTTTTAATGTTTTCATTCCGGCAGGGATGATACGTTGTTATAAAACGATGCAACAATCTAATAATATCTTGGACAAGTGGGCGAAACGAGCGCTTTTTTTGAGGCGGCTTCGGTTGGCGGTATTGTTTGGATTTGTGATAATTGGAGTCGGCGTATTCTTTTATAGCTTCTGGCTTTCCATGCGACCGGATGTTTTTGAATTTCCGTCTTATAACGATCTTGATTCTTCCTCTGAAACGTATTGGTCGGATCGTATTGAGCGGGACGTTTCGTATGTAAACGTGATGAATATTTCGGAACAGCGGAAGTCGGCGCGGTTGCGGGTTCTTGTTAGACGTCAATTGGATATCGCGTCGGAGTTGGAGTCGTATTATGATCGCAACTATGCAATTTTGGGAATTGCACGGACACTGACAAAATACGATCTCGACATGAATCTTGACAAAACGTTGCGGCTGTTAAATGAAACTTACGAGTCGTATTCGATTCGTGCGAGAATATACATTTCGATTGCGTTGATGCATGTTCGTCAGAAAAATTTTAACGGCGCGATGAGCGCATATTATGAGTACAAGCAACTTGTGAATCATGCAGATTTGAAATTAGATTCGCTTGAGAATGAGGAATCGTTTATGGGCGCGGTAACGGTTTTGTATCTTGCTCAAAATATTGAGGAGTTATCGGATTTATTTCGCGTTCAGATTGAGTTTTCGCGTCGGATAAATACGAGTCGTCGGATGCGGGCGTATCGGATAATTGCGGTAGAGCAAGCGCGGGCGGGTAGTTTCTTGCAAAATTCGTTTAATGCGTTGCGGATGATTGACGACCCGATTGAGACGTCTCGTGCTGTTCAGCTTATTATTTCGTATGTTGCTCGTCCGCCGAAAACAGAGCCGGTCGAGCCGACATTTCCTACGCCGCGAAGCGATGGTCCTTGGGAAGCGATAAGAAATACGTTTATTGTTCGCAATACAATTGACAGTATTTTGCGGATTATTATGAAGGAAACGCCGTCGATTGAGCAGCAGCAAACTATATTGAAACGAATTGCCGGTTCGATTTTGATGTGCGATCCTGACGTGTATAAAATTTTTCGGGCGTCGATTAAGGAGATGCAAGGTCTGGACGAATCAGTTAGGATTGCGGTGTTGAAACTTCTTGACAATCCGGCGTCGGATAAGATTCGTATGGAGTTAAAGATGCCGCCGCGTCCGAAGAAACGGATAAAAAACAACGGCGAGGGAATACATGAAATCGATCCCGCAAAACACGATTGGATCGAGGACAAAGACGCGCTTGATATTCAAATGACAACTATCGACGCCGACACGCTTCAGAGTATTGACATCAGACAGTATTCGCGAATTTTTTCGATTTCAGCGGCGTCGTATCTTTCAACAAATCAAGCGGAAGACGCAGTTAAAACTTTGCGAAAGGCTTATGAAATCACGAAGAAGCAACCGGATCAGGCGGAGCAAACGCGGGCGTTGATTACAATTGCCGAGTTGCAATTCGACGCGGGAGCGATTGACGACGCCGTAAAAATTTTGAATATTTTGAATGAAAAAATTGTCAATATTATCAAGCGGAAAGGCAATCAAGCGGAGAGGTCGGCGGAGTTATCGACGGAATTATCGGCTGAAGGATTTACGGACGATCAGATTTTAAAATTGGTTGAGTTGCAAGTAGTAGGACGATTTTTTGACGACGCGATTAAGACGGTGCGAAGTATTCAAGCTGATTCGTTGCGGGATTCTGGTTTGTTGTTGATAGCGCGTGAGTTGTTGAGAACGAATCAGCTTGAAGGCGTTTTGGAGATTATTGATCAAATTTCGTATGAGCCGATTCGTAGCGAGTATCGTTATCGATTTGAGGTTTCGCAGATTGAATTGAAAGCGCCGATACAGTCGGCGGTTTCGATTACGTTACCGGAGCGGAGTTTATTGGAGCTTGGGATAGATGATCCGATGTTGTTGACGGGCGATGAGAATATTTCGCGCGGCGTTAGGCAGTTGATAAGGTTTGGATTTTTTGAGTCGGCGGCGATAGCGTCGAAGCGTGTTGTTGATATTCGTTTGCGTTCTCGATTGCTTGTTCAGGTTGGTCGCGAGTATGTTTTGATTTATAGTTCGTATAGTCGGCGCGGCGGGCGAAATGAGATTGTCGGCGAGTGGGCGTTTAAAAATGCGTTAATTATTTCGGAGATAATTCCTGACATTGAAGAGCGGGTGATTTTCAATTTATCGATTATAAATGCGGCGATATTGAATAAGCGTCATGACAAGGATTCGGCGGAAATTTTGAAGCGTCTTTTTGATGTAACGTTTCAGGATATTGAGCGGATTGAGCGGATTGAAAATCCTCAATCGGACGATGTAAAAACGTTGGAGGTTGTGGAAGCTAACGATAAAGAAAACGCTGGAGAAACGGGCGTTGAGGGTAAAGTTAATGACGATAGAGTTATTGAGTCGAGTAATACGTCGAGAAAGTTTCGGGGCGAGATTTTTTCGATGTTTTTAATGTCGAGGGTAAATTTTGAGATGTTGCGTTTGGAAGTAGAAAATAAGGACGGTCATAAAAATAGTAAAGAGAATAATCGTAACGATAATGTTAGCGGGGCGTGGAGTGTTGAGTTATTGAATTTATTTGATCGAGTGATGCGGGAGTTGCGAGGAGAGCGATTGACGTTATCGAAAGGTCGAGGGTTAGTGAATGTTTCGTTGTTATATTTGAGGCTAGGCAAGACGGATGAGTCTTTGGAGGCGGCGAGGTTAGCGGAGTCGGTATCGAGTGGATTATTTGACAAGGACGGGGTGATTTTTATTTTGACGGAATTGTTTCCAGTTTATGTTTTGCTTAAAGAGGTTGAATTGTATGAGCGGATTCGGGATCGAGCGATTGGGTTGGGGGTATCATTTATTCCGATGGGCGTGGATGTGCGTCTTGTAAATGTATTGTGGAGGATGCGGGACATTGAGCTTGATCGAGTGATGCGTAAGTTGGTTGAGTTGGGCAAATTTGACGATGTAGTTTTATCGGTTGACAACATACACGAGCCGATAATTTATGACAGAGTATTACGTATTATTATATATATTTGCGTTGATCGCGGCGAGTTTGAGTCTGCGGAGATATTATCTAAGAAGCTTCGTCTTCCAGAGTATCGTTTTTCGGCGTTGCGTGATGTACGTTTAATAAAAAACCTAACGATTTCTCGCGCTACAGAAAACAAAACGAAGGTTAAAAATGACGTCAAAAATGAGATTGTCGGAAAGTAACAAAATATAATTAACTCATGTTACGCAGTATTTCTTCGTCAGTAGGCGGTAATAGATCAGGTAGGCGACCTGATCAATAACCGCTTACTGATATCAATGAACGCTTACGGAATAGTTGTTTAGATTTTTATCGATATAAAGTTGCATCGACAGTGGGGAAATTATTTTGGTCGTAGCCGATACTTCCGAGTCCGTTTGAGTCTGGGAGTATTGAACTCGAAATATTTGGATTTGTTGTTTCTTTTCCTGTTCCGGATTCTGAACTGGTTGTGTTGTTATTGTTGATTGTTCCTGTTGTCGTTGTTCCCATCGTTAGTAATTTATTTTTCAAGTCGGCTTGATTTGGATTTAAAAATAAAGATTGTTGATATGCAGTAATTGCGTTTTCGCGGTCTCCGTTGTTTTCGCGGATGTAACCGATGGCTCTCCATGCTCTATAATTATTGGGGTCGTTTGAGACAACGTTTTGTAATATTTCCATAGCTTTTTGTTTGCTTTTGTCGCTATTATCTTTATCTCCCTGAGCAGACATTATTTGCGCCCATTCTTGATATAATCTTGCTAATTCGATTTTTGGGTCTTGTAAATTTGGGCTGACATTGCACCAGTTTATAATATGATCAAATGCCATCTTTGGTTGTTGAATTTCAATATACATCGCCGCAAGACCTCGATTAGCTTTCAAATGATTCAAATCAATTGACAAACAATTTCTGTAATATTTATTTGCTTCGTCGTATTGCTGCTGAGCTTTTGCAATCTCGTTTTGACTAATAGAAACTTTTGCCGATTGATGATAAGTTTCGGCAAGATTAAAGTAAATATCAGGATTATTCGGATCGCGTTTGAGTGCCTCCAGAAACGCGCGTTGAGCTAAATCATAACGAGCCTGATTAAAATATCGCACTCCTTCAACGCTCATATTCGTAGCCGTACAACCCAAAAATAACGGGAGTAAAACAAAAATCAAAAAAATAATAAATAAACGAATCATCGTAAGATAAGAAAAAGTTAAATACAAAAATCGGAATTCGCATGAAAATTCTTTAAACGCAAAAAAATCAATTTGAGGAAGTGTAATAATTTTTACGATTCGTTACAAGAGCAAATTTTATAAATATCCAGTTGAGAATTTTGGGAATCTCTAAAAATAATCGTAACCGTTCACGGTTTTCAAATTCGGAATATGGGGAAAAATAATTTGTAACCATTCACGTTTTTTTAAAAAACCATATTATTTTTTGGGGGGACATTGGGGACGCTGGGGACAATGGGGACAAAGGGGACACGCTAATTTAAAAACCATAATTAACGACTCAACAGAAAACAACAGCTTTTAACAAAGAGAAATTTTTTCTTTAAATTTTGTCCTCCACCGAGCCATCAATCCCAGATTTCAAACAAGAACGTCCCCAATGTCCCCAGCGTCCCCAATGTCCCCTAAGTCCCCCCAAAAAATTATCTTTGGTTTAAAAACCATATTATTTTTCTGTACCGTGAACGGTAACAATAATTTTAATCGCGTAGCAATTGCCCAAAATAGCGATGGGTAAAATCGCAACGCGATTTCACCCGTCGAAAATAAAATCGTAACGTGATTTTTCTCGATGGGTGAAAATTCTAGCGAATTTTTATCCATCGCTATTTTGTGAAACCGCTACGCGGTTTTAATAAAAATTTGAGTTTTTAGAGATTCCCTCTGGAAAGTTACGAAAAATATAACTATTTTATGGATTATTCTAATTATTCTGCCGATTAAATAAGCGAGAACCTCTGTAATATTGCAAAAATATTACCTAAGTTTTTTATTCTCTTTAAATCAAATACTTACAAATTTAATAGTCATAGGAGTAAATTTTATCGTGAAACGTTTAAAATCAATAATCAATCGTATTCTTCAATCGCCGATTTTTTGGGGCGGACTCGTTAGCTTGGTTTTTTATTCGCTTATCCATAAAAATGTAATCAATCAACCGCTCATAGTACGATACTTTGCCTCGCACCCAATCGAATATTACACCACAATAATGTTCTTCGCCGGATTGTCCGCAATGATAATAAAATTTATTCACGTACAAATCGAAAAAATTAAACTACAACAAAAATCTATAATCGATCAACGCGACTCTCAAAAATCTAACGTCGAAGATGCCGATAAATTTCTCGATCAAATCAATTCCTACGAAAAAATTTACGGTCAAACATTACGATCAAAACGTCTAAAACTAATCCTAGAATTTATCAAACGCGACGGCTCCGCAGACGAATTAGATAACGAACTACGATACCTCGCCGAAGAAGACGCCTCCGAAGCAGACTCCAACTACGGATTAGTTCGACTCGTTCTCTGGGCTATTCCGATGATCGGATTTCTCGGAACAGTCGTTGGAATCACTATCGCGCTCGGTAATCTCGACCTAAACGCAATTCAAGAATCAAGTAAAATCCTGTCCGCAGGTCTCGCTATCGCATTCGATACAACAGCACTAGCTATCGCTCTCGACCTAGTCCTTTACTTCATCCAATTTCTCGTCTATCGAAACGAAAACAATCTACTACGCGAAATCGATAAAACAGTAAACGACGAAATAAGAGGTCGATTCAAACTAAATGGAGAAAAAGGAGACAATAAACAAGTCGTCGCCTTCCGCAGAATCCTCGAAACCTTACTCGGTGCAATAGAACAACTCACCCTACGACAAACAAAAATCTGGGAACAAAGCATGGCGTCGGCAAACCAAAAATTCAGCCAATTAACCGAACAAAACGCCGAATTACTAAAACGCTCGCTCGCTGACGCTCTAGCCGAAAATATCCAAATCCACGCAAATAAACTCGCCGAATCCAGCGCAGAAATATTAAACGCCTCAAAAGATTCAGCTCAATCTATCGTTAAATCCGTTCAACAAAATGTCGCTATGCTTACCCTAGTACAATCAAACATGACAAAACAATCAGAATCACTACAAAATATCGTCAACGCCGAAGGACAACTAATAAAACTCGAAGAAAGATTAAAAGAAAACCTCGCAACTATCGCACAAACAGGAAACTTTGAAGAAACCGTAAATAGCTTAGCCGCCGCAATTCACCTGCTAAGCAGTAAACAACTTCGCGTTGTTTAGTTATTTACTCATGTTACGCGGGACATTTTACCGACGGTTACGCTTCGTTACACCGCCGGTTATACATATTTCGCCCCACGCGGGGCAATAATAAAATTTCATTTAAATATTAAGAAATTGTAACCGTTCACGTTTTTAAATTATGAATTATGAATTTAAAAAACGTGAACGGTTACAATATTTTTATAACTTGCTAGACGCAATATTTGATCTGATTAGCCGGATTGAACGTTGCTTACAAATAAACGCGAACAGAAAAAAATGAGCGTTCAAATACGATCACGCCGCATGACTCTAAGTAACAATAAACCGACATTGTTACCATTTCTTGCCGTACTCTTATGCACAATGGGCGCGCTGATCATGTTGCTTGTCCTAATCGCAAGAGACGTACACGAACCTGAACTCGCTCAAAAACAACACTCTCTCAATATTAAATCTACAACCGATTCTACAACTGACTCTACGTCTAAATCTACGACCGATTCTACGCCGAACTCTACGACCGACACTGATTCCGACAACAAACCGCAGCCAACTTTAATTTCCGCTACAGAAATAAATGAAAAATTAGAAAGCATTAAACTCGATACCAACGAAATCGAATGGTTGACAAAACAATTCGCCGAATCCAAACTCGAACTCGAAAAAAATCTCGCCAACGAAGAAGCATATCTCGCGTCAGTTGAAAAACAAACCGTACAACTCCGCGAAGAAATAAAAAGATTACTCGAATTAGCAAAAAATCTCAAAGACGATAAAAATCAACAAAACAAAATCGACTCAAAAACACTCGAACAATTATTGAAACAAAAAAACGACGAACTCGCAAAATCAGAACAACATCTAAACGATTTACAAACTAAAGCAAAAAATAAAAAAAAATCATACGCAATCATCCCGTATCGCGGAACAAACGGCACTTTTCGTAAACCTATTTATATCGAATGTAAAAATAATAAAGTAATAATTCAACCCGAAGGAATCGAATTAACAACTTACGACTTTCTAGCACTTGATCGCGCAGATAATCCATTCGATTCGTTGTTGCGGGTCGTTCGTCAATACTACGCCGAGACCAATCAAATCGACCGCGATTCCGAACCTTATCCGCTAATAATAATTCGACCCTCCGGCGTCCAAGCATTCGAAGCCGCATACGCAGCAATGGGTAACTGGCTAAAAGATTTCGGATACGAATTAGTTGCAGAAGATTGGAATATAGAATACCCAAACCAAAACGACGAACTAAAAATCAGAATGGAAAAACAACTAGTAATCTCAAGACAACGCCTCCAAAGTTATATCGCCGTAATGCAGCTAAAAAATAATCCCAACAATCAGAATTATCCAAAAAATATATATCCAAACAACGCCAATAATCAAGACGAATTAAATAGAGTTAGAGAATCATCAAACGACGTAAATCAAAATAATTCTAACGAAAGAAATATCGTTACAAAAAATAACGACCAAACTCGAATCGGCGAAGGAAACGGTAAACGCGAATTCATTGTTACAAACGGAATCGCGCAAGAAATCGGCGGAGGAACAAATTCTATCGCACGATTAGATGGAATAAATCCAAACTCACATCAAAACGAAATTGCCGGATCGCAAAATAATAATACTAATTTCAACGGAAAAAATATTATCGATCCAAAAAATCCAAATTATCCCGCCGCCGTAAATTCAACACCAAACATTTCTATCGCGGACAATTATAATTCAGATAATCATTTCTCAAATTCGCTAAACTCAAATTCCGCTTCGACAGGAACTCAAAATAATCCTTTACTCGGAACTACTATAAAAACCTTGCCGACAACCAACGGATCAACCTCTCCGCCCAATTCAACGACAAATTCAACAATAAATTCAACGGCAAATTCAACAACAAGCTCGACTGTAAATTCAACAAACTCAAACTCAAACGCAGGCGAAAATTCGTTTCAGAGTCCATCAAGTTCTCCGCCGAATTTATCATCAGGAAATCAACCTTCAATTCCTCGCGATTTACCTTCCGGCGCGTCTGAATCGACCATAGGAATTGGACATCCGAATCCTGAATCCGCGTCAACTTCAACGCTCGACGGAATCGGCGTACGCTCTACGTCAACATTTAAATCTCCTGTGAGACGTAATATCAAAATTCAAATCGGAACAGATCGATTCATAATCGTCAAACAAACCGGTTTCGATATCCCGCGTACTATTATGATCGAAAGCTCCGCCAAACAATCCGTTTCAAACTTGCTCAACGCAATCGGCGATTTTGTCGAAACTTGGGGAATCGCCGGAGAAAAATTTTACTGGCAACCAGTCCTAAAAGTTAAAATACTAAACGGCGCAGAACCACAATTCAATGAACTACAACGATTACTCAAAGAAAACGCAATCGATATCGTAATCGAACAAGAATAATTTTTTAGTTGTATTAGTCATAGTAGAGATGAAAAATTTTAGTAACCGTTCACGCACAAGAGAAAAATTTCCTACGCCCGAAGCGACAACGGAATTACACCCCGCCGCGTTGCAGTGGGCTAACAAACGTTGCCCTTTCAGAACGTAGGATTTTTTCTATTATGGGAACTTCTAAAAATTAATTTTAGAAGGAACGCGGGCGTCCCGCCTGCATGTCAAACGCCTAAATATGCGGTCGAGACGACCGCGATCCTATTAAAAATAAATTTTACATGAGGTTTTTAGAAGTTCCCTTATGAAAGAACAGTTACAAATTTTAAACGTTCCGCTAATCTCTTATAACTCGCAACTAAAAACAACAACTAAATACAACTACAACAACTAATATAACAACTAAAAATGCTACGACGACGTAAAAAAAACGGCGGAGTTTCCGACATGATGGAAGGTCAAGATTCGTTTCTTGATATTGTGTCAAATATAGTCGGAATATTGATTATTCTCGTGATGATAGCCGGAGTTCGCGCACAACATACCGACGTCAATCCAATCGTTCCAATTACAGACGAACTCGCCGGAACGAGTTCTACAATGTCTAATAAATCTAACGATAAATTAAATGATGAAACTAACGCTAAATCAACCGAAACAACTAAATACGCCGACGAAAAACAAATTCACACATTAGAAGAAAAACTCGACGAATACAAACGAAAAGAACAAAACGCTCAAAATATTCGACAAACAATGACCGATATTCAAATAACCTCCGAACAAATTGTCGAACAAATTCAACTACAAGAAAATGAACGAAATAAATTACTAGACTTAATTGTTGACCTACGAACAGAAATAGAAATTCACGCCGAAGAAAAAGGCGAAGAAACAAAAAATCAAATAGAATTACAACGACAAATAAACGAAATAAACGCAAAATTAGAACAAATTGAACGAACAAAACAATGGATTGAATCAGAACGTCCGCAAGCAATAAAATTAGAAAATAAACCGACCCCAATTAGCAAAACAGTCGAAGAATCAGAAGCGCATTTTCGGATCAAAAATGGCAAAATCGTTTACGTGCCAATAGTCGAACTAAACGAATCCTTCAAACAAGAATTTACCTCAAGCCGCAAAAAATTCAATAATCTTTTCGCAAATAAAACGACAACCGGACGAGTTGGACCAATTTCCGATTTCGTAATGGATTATTTAGTCGTGCGTTATGGAGCGTCGTCCGGCGGCGGCGAAATCGGACAACGACTCGTTTTAGATTCGGCAGTTTACACGACAAAAAAAGAAAACGCCGGAACTCATTACAAAGACGCAATCACTCAACCAAATTCCGATTTTCTCCGACTCGTTCAATTACTTCGACAAGACATCTACACAATTACATTCTGGGTTTACCCAGATTCATTTGAAGCATATAGCGAAGTCAAACAATTTTTGCACTCAAAAGGCTATAAAGTTGCGGCAAGACCACTCAACCCAAACGACGAAATAAGAGCCTCGTCAAGAGGCACAAAATCATCGGCACAATAAAAAACGCTTGAATAATGTAAATATTCTGTAGGCAATTATTGATCGATAATTGCTATTCGGAATCATGGGAATTTACAACGAACACAATTATTTTTTTGGGTAACCATTCACGTTCACAAGAAAAAATCCTACGCACTTTCAGAGCTTAGGAAATTTTTCTCTTGTGCGTGAACGGTTACAAATTTTCATCATTTAATATTATTTAACAATCCAATGTATGATCGTAATATTTTGAAAGAATTGATAAGTACGAACTCGTTGAAATTTGGCGATTTTGTTTTGGCGTCTGGTAAGAAGGCGAAATATTATCTTGATTGCCGACAAATTACGCTCGATTCAGTCGGCGCGAAATTGATAGGAGAAGGAATTCTCGAATTGATTAAAACATTTCCGAATTTGCCTCAAGCTGTCGGCGGGATGTCTATCGGCGCCGACCCAATCACTGCCGCCGTGATTACCGTTGCCGCTTACAACAATATTCCGCTTAAAGGATTCATGGTAAGAAAACAACCAAAATCTCACGGAACTATGCAATTTGTAGAAGGTCCAGTTAAAAAAAACGATCACGTTATTATCGTTGAAGACGTCGTTACTACCGGAGGTTCAGCACTAGACGCAATCGAAAAAGTCGAATCTATCGGCGCAATCGTTGACGGAGTAATCGCAATAATAGACCGACTCGAAGGCGGAAAAGAAACATTCGCAAATAAAGGATACAAATTATACACACTGTTCACTATTCAAGATTTCAACGTCCAATGATTTAATCAGATTTCAATAGAATTTTTGTTTTGTAGTAATTATTGGGATCACCGTTCAGGTCGCCTACCGGATCTGGGGTAGCAAGTTACTAATTTTTTATGCGTGAATTATTGCTTAAAGTTTTTGGAATTGACGGGACTGATTCTATTGGTCGGGCGTTGGCGGAGTCTTTGCCGGATAATTCAATT
>JAITAZ010000427.1 GCA_031283825.1 Planctomycetaceae bacterium
AAAGAAAGGCGAAGAAGAGGGCGCTGACACCGCTGCAACCACAACTGCCGCTACGACAAAAACCGCCGCGAAAACCACAACCAAAACCGCCGCCAAAGCCGCCCCGTCAAAACCTACGCAAAACACTAAAAAGAGATAAATTATGGGAACTTCTATATAACTGCTACTATGAAATTCGACGCCAATAAGCCGACTTTCCGACCAAAAGGAAAGTCGGCGGATTCAACCGAATATTAAAGTCCGAGCAGTTTAAAAACTAATCTTTTATCAGGAACGCGTGTATCACGCCCGCATAGTTTTTGAACAAAAAACGGCTAAATATGCGATCAAAACGACCACGTTCCCGCTAAAAAATTTACAAGAATTTTTTAAAATTTCCCATCGACATTTATTCCCTTTCAAGAACTCTTTTAAGAAAACAAAGAAACACACAATAATTTCCAATCAACGATTGAGAAATTTAATGGGACAAAACAAATATTATTTTGTAAAAAAACAAAATCTACGAGCCGGTCGTTTATTAACGACATTTTGTTTACGACTCTAATTGTCAGAATTGTAAACGCGGTTATAATCCCGAACCTGAATTTCGGGATTATAATCGAAAATTCTTGAAAATTCAGGATAATTATTTTTTTGTGGAAGTTAAGAACAGGAGGACGTTTGGGGTTAAAATCTGTTTGAAAAGACTCAAGAATAATATCTTTGGAGTCGTTAATTTCCGATTTCAATAAACGACGTCCTTAATGTCTCTAAAGTCCCATTTGTCCTTAATGTTCCTTAAAAAAATACAAATTTTTACCTTTTATTTTTTATCATCCTTTTAACATTAAAACTAAACATGGATATTCCATTTGTACATTTGCATTGTCATAGTCATTATTCGCTTCTTGATGGGGCGGGGACAATTCCGGCGATTTTGAATCGCGCTAAAGAACTCGAAATGCCCGCTATCGCAATAACCGATCACGGGAATCTATACGGCGCTCTGGAATTTTATCTCAAAGCCCAAGACTACGGAATTAAACCCATCATCGGTTTCGAAGCATACATCGCCTCCGGAAGCAGATTCGAAAAATCCGCCGCCTCCTCAAAAGACGCAAGCTTCCACCTGACTCTACTCGCAATAAATCGAACCGGTTACAAAAATCTACTCAAACTTTCATCAGCCGCATTTATCGAAGGTTACTACTACAAACCACGTATCGATAAAGAACTACTAAAAGAACTAAACGAAGGATTAATCTGCCTAAGCGGATGCGCGTCAAGCGAAATATCACGCTCAATATTAGGAAACGAAAATAACGAGTCAAACGGTCTAAAAGACGCAAAACAAATCGCTACATGGTACCGCGAATTATTCGGCGATAGATACTACCTCGAAGCACAAGATAACGGTTTAGAAATACAAAAAATTATCCTCGAAGGAATCGCTCAAATCTCACACGAACTCGCTATTCCAATGGTCGCCACAAACGACGTTCACTACGTTTACCAAAACGATTGGGAAGCTCAAGATATTTTACTATGCGTCAACACCGGAAAACTTCGCTCCGACACAAAACGCATGAAAATGGACTCCGACCAGTTCTACATGAGAAACGGTCGAGAAATGCTAAGAGCTATGCCCTCATTTGAAGACGCAATCAAACGCTCTTGCGAAATCGCCGAAAGAGTCAATATCGATTTAGAATTAGGTAAACGCTATTTTCCAGTGTTTCTACCGCCAGATAACTTGTCGTCAGACGATTACTTGCGAAAAATTTGCATCGAAGGTTTACAAAAAAGATACGCCGATAACCCAAAACGATACAACAACGGCACTCTGTCTGAAGAAGTAATGAATCGACTCGACCGCGAATTATCAGTAATAAAAAAACTCGGCTTTCCTAACTACTTTCTAATCGTCTGGGACTTCGTCCGAGTCGCAGAAGAACGCGGAATCCATCGCACCGCCAGAGGAAGCGGAGTCGGCGCGCTCGTCTGCTACGCATTGAATTTATCTCACGTTTGTCCGCTGGAATTCGATCTGCTGTTTGAACGATTTCTCGATGAAAACCGCGTCGAAGCACCAGATATCGATATTGACTTCGACCAAAATCGACGCAGCGAGATTTTAGATTACGTCAAAGAAAAATACGGCGAAGCAAATGTCGCTCAAATCGGAGTATTCGGAACAATGGCGGCGCGTCAATCAATTAAAGACGTCGGACGAGTTCTCAATATTCCTATCAACGCCGTCGAAGCCGTAACAAAATTAGTGCCGGACGAACCAAAAGCAAAAATCAAAATGGCGCTTGAAGTCAGCGAAGAACTAAAAAAACGATACGAAACCGATATGGAAGTCCGCGAAGTTATCGACTACGCGAAAAAGCTGGAAGGTCTAGCGCGACAAGCCGGAGTTCACGCTTGCGCAGTCGTGATCGCCGACAAACCACTGATCGAATATTTACCGTTACAAAAAGTCAAAGACGTAAATATCGTAACTCAATGGCAAGGTCAAGACGTCGAAAAAGCAGGTTTACTCAAAATGGATTTTCTCGGTCTTCGCAACCTTACAATTCTCGACCAAACAATTCAACTCGTCAAACGCACAACCGGAAAAGATATTGACCCGTATAAATTTCCGCTTGATGATAAAGACACTTACGATCTGCTTTGTCGCGGTGAAACTAAAGGAATCTTTCAACTCGAAGGCGGCGGGATTCGCGAACTATTACAACGAATGAAACCAGATAATTTTCGCGATATAATCGCAACGCTTGCGCTTTATCGTCCGGGTCCGCTTGAAGGCGGAATGGTCGATCAATATGTCGAGGTGAAACATGGTCGAAAGAAAGCGGAGTACGATCACGAAGTCATGCGTGAAGTTTTAAGCGAAACAAACGGCGTGATGGTTTACCAAGAACAAATTATGCGGATTCTAAATCGAATGGGAAAAATTCCGCTCGGCAATTCGTACTCGTGCATCAAGGCGATTAGCAAAAAAAAGGAAGATCAAATCGGCAAGTATCGCGCGCAGTTTATCGACGGCGCGATTGAAAGCGGCTTGTCGCGAGAAAAAGCGGAAGAAATTTTTGAGTTAATTATCAAGTTTGCGGGTTATGGTTTTAATAAATCTCATTCGACGGCGTATGCTTTGGTCGCGTACATGACGGCTTATTTGAAGGCGCATTATCCGGTAGAGTTTATGGCGGCGTTGCTTACGGGCGATATTTCTAAACGTAATTTTAAGTCAAAGGATTCTACGGTCGAACATCTTGAGGATTGTAATCGAATGGAAATTACGGTAGAGCCGCCGGACGTAAACAAGTCTTTTCAGCTTTATTCGGTTGAGTCGGGCAAGATAAATTTTGCGTTGACGGCGATTAAATCTTGCGGCGATTGGGCGGCGGATAAAATCGTTCAAGCCCGCGAATCCGGCGGAAAATTCAAAGACCTATTCGATTTTTGCGAAAGAGTAGATTCGAGAGCTTGCAATCGCTCGACATTAGAAGCGTTGACAAAATCGGGCGCGTTTGATTCTTTCGGATGCTCGCGGGCAATGTTGATGCAATCGCTTGAACCGGCATTGAGAGCGGGTCAAGCGTTGGCGGGAGATTTATCTAAAGGTCAAAGAAGTTTATTTGAAGACATCGCCGAAGAGGAATCCGTTACGCATCAATCGTCGAAAATGATGGGATTACCGCCGGTGCAAGAATGGACAGACAAAGAGAAAGGAATGCACGAGCGGGAAGTTTTGGGATTTTATCTTTCGATTCATCCGCTCAAAGACGTTGAAGAATGTTTGTGTCAATTGCGAACTCATAATTGTTATGAAGCCGCTTGTGCAAGGGGCGAGGAACGAGTTATAGTTGCTGGGATGTTGAGTGATATTAAAATCAGCGAGTCGCGGTCGAAAAACGGGAAATCGAATCGTTTTGCGATGTTTACGTTGGAGGATGCAGCGGGAGCGATTCGAGCGTTAATGTGGTCGGAGGCTTATGCGATTGCGGCGGCAAAAAATTTAATTCATCCGGACTCGATTGTGTTTGCGGTCGGACGAATTGATAGGAGTCGAAGTCAGAGTGAAAGCGACGCGAATTTAATAGTAACGGAATTGTACTCAATTGAAGAAGGCTTGACGGCGTTGACGGCTGGAATTAAATTCGTGTTTGATGAACGTCAACATAAGTTGGATGTTGTTAAACAGTTGTACGAAATGTTACGCGGCAACGCCGGAGATAAAAGAGTTGAGTTTTTAGTGCGTTTAGAGTCTGGAGTTGTTGCCGTGATGAAAGCGGCGAGCAACATGAGAATCGCGATCAATTCGACATTGAGAAAAAATCTAATTGACCTACTAGGCGAAAACGCCGTAAACTTAATCCGACTCCCCCCAACACAAAACGAAAGAAAATACAACTCACAAAAACAATGGAAAAGAGAAGTTTAGACGT
>JAITAZ010000530.1 GCA_031283825.1 Planctomycetaceae bacterium
GATCACTCCGTCTGGGAAAAAAACAAAAAATTGTAACTGCGGACAACAAAAAAAATCAAAAAAATCGCCCTAACTAAAATATCTACCCCCCGTTACAATAAAATTCCCCGCCCAAAACATGTGGAACATCCGTTGTAAGTATAAGAAACAAATTTACCGTCAGATTCTGTTACCGATAAAATTCGTCCGCGTTTATCGAATTTACGAATTTTTTGATCTTTATCAATCAACGTAAAACCGCGTTCCCAATCTCCCGCGAGTTGGTAATCGCTTGTATCGTAAGTTTGCGGGGCAATCCATTTTTTTGTTTTTTTGTCTTTTTTGAACTTGTGCATCCCTTGATGAAGATACAAAACGTCGTCTCCATCGGCTTGCAATTTTGGCGTTAATCCGAAAACCCATCCAGTCGATAACGGACTCGTTTGCGAGTTAAAAAATCCCTGCCGACCCATTATAGGTTGAGTGCAAGCGAAATTGTCGCACCCAAGTGCAAGCGAAACTGTCGCAGCTGATGTCATAGTTTGAATAATTTTTTACAATATTTTTTGATTGAGTTCTATGAACTTTAACCATTAACCCATATTTAACTATGAAAGAAAAAAAACGTAAGTCGCGAATTATTATTGCGACAAAAGATTGTTCAAGCGGTTCGACGTGGACAATCGCGTCGTGCTGTTGCGCGTCGATTTAACGTAAGCGAGAGATTTGTTCGTTACTGGTATCAACGAGCTGGTAATAAGCGGATTGATCGAGTTAAGTTGACAGATCGTCGAACAACTCGTCTTGCTACTCACAATCGTACAGGACCAGAAATTGAACGTTGTGTGATTGGCTTACGAAAGTATCTCAAAGCTAAAAGTGCTTTGGGCGAGTACGGGGCAAAAGCAATTTATCGCGAGATGTCCGATAAGAATTGTCCTGTTATTCCGTCGTTGCGGACAATCAATTTAATACTAAAAAGGAATGGATGTCTTGATGGTAAAAGACGCGTTCCATACGAGCATCCTCCTTCTGGATGGTACTTGTCGGACGTTGCGAGCGGCGCGGCAGAATTGGATTCATTTGATTATGTCGAAGACTTGCGTCTTGAAGGCGTTAATGGATTTGTGCATATATTCAATGGAATTTCGTTACATGGCGGACTAGCATGTTCGTTTCCGGTAGTTCAGATGACTACAGATAATACGATAAAATTCTTATTGGAACATTGGCGTCAATTTGGTTTTCCGACTTACGCTCAATTTGACAATTCAACAATATTCACTGGTTCGCGACACCCCAATAGTATAGGCAAAGTGATCCGTTTTTGTTTAGAGTTGAATGTTATACCGGTGTTTGCTCCTCCGCGAGAAACTGGGTTTCAAGCCAAGATTGAAAGGTACAACGGACTATGGCAAAAAGGCGTATGGGAACGATTTCATTTTAGAAATCATCAACATCTTACAGAGCAATCGCGACGTTATGTTGAAGCGTTCAATTATAAAAACAAAGATTCAATTCAATCGGCGCCAGACCGCTATGAAATACCGGAGAATTATATTTTTCGTTACGATAATTTGACAACAATTCCACCAGGCGAAAAAATAATTTTTATCAAACGAACCGACGATAAAGGATACGCTAATGTTTTAGGAAATGTCTGGGAGGTTGATAATCTGTGGACGAATCGGCTGACACGCGTAGAAATACTTCTTTCAAAACGCATAGTCAATTTTTACAGATTACGAAGACGCGACCCGTCAGATCAATTATTACTTAAAACAAAAAAATATTCGTTACAATAAATAGAGTAGAAAAAAATATACTATAAAAAAACATATTTATTGTAACAATAAATGCAAGCCATTTTGTCGCACCAAATGACAAAAAAAACTCACTTAGGTGCGACAATTTCGCTTGCACTCAACCCATTATATCAATACTTTCGGTAGAGCCATCGTCGTATTCTTTAATCAAATTCGCTTGCCAATTATATGCCCGTTTGAAGTTCCGGCAAGAACAGCGGAACTGTAAAGCGATAAGATTTATTAGGTTGTGCGTCGGATGCATCGTAAACAATTCGTTTTGGTTCTTTGAAACGAATAGGTCCGTATTGAAGTAATTCGACCGTGATAAATTTTGGCTTTTTTGTAACGATAATTTTTTTCTTGTCTGCGGTGCGGATAAATCGAACTCCATTTCCGAATTTATTGTCTTGTCTAAAATTTAGATCAATACCAAGTGCTGCCGATTCTTGATCGTCTATTATATAGTCGAGAGTCGCTTCGGCTTGACCTTGATTGTGCGTGAAATTCTGCTCGCGAATATTTGAATTAGTTGCGACAATCATCTCCCCTTGTCCGCCGAGTGCGCCATTAGATGAAGAACTTCCAACTGGACAAGTTGCACCGGGATTAGAGTCAGATAAACATTCATCACATTCGATTGCTTCGCAAATGTCCGTACAAGGTTTAGGCGTAACATCGGTCGGGTTGTAACTAATTGTAGTATTGGCACTAATTGCGCCATTGTATGTGTGGGTAATAACATTATTTGCATCTCTAATCGTTGCCGTAACATTAGCATTAAATGTTATCTTAAATGGTTTAGATTCGGAAGATTCGGGAGGTTTAGGCAACGTAATTTCATAACCCCATCTTGCAGTGTGAGATTTATTATCGTCGGAAATCTTCGTTTCCGAACCTCGCTGTGTCAATACTGGTAGATCACCAGTATCGTTGTCGTTTGCAAAGGCGACATTCGATGTTAGTGTCCACGTTGGTTCTCCAGCGGTCATTTCAGCATGAACTGCCGGGGCATCACAATTACCGCTTACTGCTAGACAATAAACTTGAGCACCGTCATCGTTGACTTCCATCAATGTCGGCGTAACAGAAAACGTAAGATTCGTAAATTGATGCGGACAATTCTGACAATTATCAGCAAATAATAATTGTTGCGCAAAATATACCTTATTACCTCTCATTCATGTCCAGTCTTTTCAATCCTCCGCTTTGTATTCTGCGTCCCCCCTACACGCTGTTTTGAAAATAGTTATAATTTTATAGTAACATTCAAAGTAATCAGGTAAATTAAATTAGTGAGTCACGATAATAACTATAACGAATAACATTTTTGTAAACGATGAGTAATCAAATTCCGCAACAGTTTAACGAAATCGCTCTACACCTAGCTGAAGGACATGCGTCAGTAATGGTAGGTGCAGGATTTAGTCGAAATGCACAATATGTTGCCAATGCCAAAGTCAAATTTCTCTCATGGGAGGAACTTGGAATATTATTTTATAAACGGCTTCATGGTAAACAACCTGATCAGAATCAATTTTTCGATCCTATGAAAATAGCGGGGGATTTAGAAGCGGTAATTGGACGCCCAGGTTTAGAACAGCTGATGCGACAATCTATTCCTGATCTACAAATTATTCCTTCCAAACTTCATGAAAACTTGATGACATTACCGTGGAACGATGTTTTTACAACAAATTATGATACGCTACTTGAGCGTGCCGCTGAAAATGTGATTTCACAACATTATGATATTGTTGTCAATCAGGAGGATTTGGTCTTTAGTACCCGACCAAGAATTATCAAGCTTCATGGAAGTTTTCCATCACACCGCCCTTTTATTATTACAGAAGAAGATTATCGTAGATATCCCATTGATTTCGCCCCTTTTGTCAACACCGTACAACAATCGCTAATCGAAAATACGTTATGCCTAATAGGTTTTTCTGGTCGAGATCCCAATTTTCTTAAATGGATCGGTTGGATTCGCGATAATTTTGGAAATAATACTCCATTGATTTATATGATTGTGTATGAAGAAGATTTTTCTCCTGATGTTCAACGTCTTTTTTTGAAACGAAATATTGTTCCGGTGAATTTGACACCACTTGCTGGAAATCCCATATTTTATGAGAAAGCATTTAACAACTTTTTCGATTATCTTGAAAATAAGATTAATAAAGAAGATCCTTTTTCATGGCCTAATTGTGATTAAATTTTTATAGAAATTACTTTATCTTCTAAACATTTTTTTGTAATACAATATGTCAAATACTCAGTCAACCGAAAAATTCGATATTCAAAAGCAAGTTAACAAGCAGATCAAATGCTGGAAACAAGAACGAGAGACTTACCCTGGCTGGATCGTTCTTCCTGAAGTTCAGCGTAAGCAGGTATGGAACAAGACATATAACTTTATTCAAAAATTTGATTGGGATAATTTCGCCAACATTGAACCGAGCAAGCAAGCAAATTTTTTATATGAATTAAACTGGCGTTATCGGATTTGTTTGGCTCTTATGCCAGAGCAAGCTTATCAACAGATCCAAATATTGCTTAAAGGTCATGAATTTTGGAAAAAATTTCGTGAAGATAAAAGAGGAGATAATTTTGAAATCTGGTTTCAACTTATTATGTCTATCCTTCAATATCATCGTGTACATGGTGATTTTGTACGATATGAAACATTGATAATGGATCAAGAAAAAAATAGTCTTACAGACCTTATAGCTCTTTTTAATCCCGAACAATATGCTTATTGGCATCACGAAAAAGTTCTTTACGCTATTTACTCGCTTGATTTTGATAAGATGCAAAGTGAATTAAATGATTGGCAAGAAAATCCAAATCTTCCGTACTGGGAATCTCAAAGAGCTATATTTTATATTGAATTGGGGAATATTAAACTTGCCAAAATTATTCTTGAAAACGCATTACGAACCCTGCGTAAACAGATCAATCTAAAGGTCAATTTAAAAAATATCAACCTCATTTCACAAGAAGGTATTATTCTATTAATTCTTATCAGAATAGAAGAATATAGCCAATTTTCACAGCTAATAGATTCAAAAGATACACCCACGCCAGTATTCGAAAATCAAAGAACACGCGAACAAGGATTGCCGCAACCGACCATTTATAAACAACCTCCAGCTAGTTCTCAACAAAATGATACAGAACCTAATACGCAACAACCTTATATCAAACAATTATATAAACGTCTTAATATACTTCAAGAATTGAGATCAGATTTGCATATTCATCTGGACTTGTATGCTGCTGCTTTAGACCAGCCCCCGACAGTTTTCCTACCTACCGATATCGAACCAGCCTTTGATCTCGCTGAAGTTATTGATAGTAGTACGTATAATGCTCAAGACCAAAACGATATTCTTGGTGTCCAATTTATGTTGTTTCTTGAAAAAACGGGGATTCCCTATAGGATAAAATCACATATTTATGAACAAAATGCTGTAATAGGAGCTGTTAAACGTATCAATTTCTTTCACCCTTGGTGGTCAATTATCACGGTACTTCGTATCGGCGATTCTAAAAACATGGACATCAAATTTGACCGTGAGAATTTAAACTCGTTATCGATAAACAGTATAGATGAAATTATAAAACTAACTATAAAATCACTGAAATGGTGCAATACCAATTTGGAAGGAAATCACCCATTATTTGATACCTGCCTACCTGTTCGTCTCGCACGTATATTGCCAGAATTGCTTTCCAGACTTTGTACGAGATGTTCCCATGATTCACAAGAAAAAATTCTGGATGCTCTTTTGGATATTTATCAAAGTGAAAACAAGAATTATTATCTAGGTGTTCAAAATCTTGTCAAGCGTCTCATTGCATCTTGGTCAAAAGACAAAAGTCGGAAATTAGTACAAAAATTATTTGAATTCCCTGAAGTTGGTAGTAGTGAATTAATTAATCTAGGATTTATTGATCCTTTTGCATTTTTCAAAGGCAAGATTTCTTCTGAATTTCCTGGTCTATCTCAAAAGATAAAACAAGTACTCCAAAGCTGTCTCTCCGAAAATATTGAGATGCGAATGCGATCTTTATCGAAAGCTTATCATTTGTTCAATGCTGGCTTACTCAACGAGGAACAAACCAAACAATTTGGAAAATCTCTATGGATGAATTCATCGCAGGACATTCCAAAGGACACTGGTTTTTACGAATGTTTTTTTCTCAAATTGCCTTATCCTGAAGGTGTTTTACCAGAACTGGCTTTCAAAAATTATGTTAAAAAAACAAAGTTTCCTATAAATAATTTCTTACTTTATGCTGATGATCCGACAAATCTTTTGAGTAACATTTTAGGTGGATCAAAAACTTTATTTAGCAATGAAGGGATTGATTGGTCTGTTGATGAATCGCTTGAAATACTAAACCGTTTGTTAGAATGGTGGGATGCGGATAAAAATGTTTTGTTGGCTAATCAACCCATACATGTTTTTTCAGAAGCACTTGTTAGAACGTTGTGCAATAGATTTCAATATCTTTCGCGAATTTTATCTGATATCGTTCTGCCGCGATTCACGCCCGATAATATAACAGAAAATTACAAAGAACGTATTCGGAAATTACTGGAGGAGCTGAAAAAGTATAGTGTTCCTCATTATGATACATCAGTTGCTTCAATTCCATTATTTCCTGAAAAAAAAGATGAAATCATAAAAGAACTTTTATCAGATGCATTTTCCAATAACTTGGATGAAATTGACAAAG
>JAITAZ010000550.1 GCA_031283825.1 Planctomycetaceae bacterium
ATCCGCGTTTAAAATTCCCCGTATTATCCGTGTTTGTTTTTTAATAAGGTAAAAATAAGGTTCGTCTTTCATCGCCTTGATAATAATTACAAAAACAAATATTCCACTGATATATTACAAAATTTTTACTTAATCAGGTTTTCTATTTTTTTGTTCTTGATTTGGATAAACGTTTGGCTTTGGTTAGCGCGTCTAGGACGTCGCTTTGATCGGGTGAAGATGATTGATCCTGCATTTTTGGTAATTGGTCTGAATTAGATTGATTAACCGTTTCACGATTACTTAAACTCTTTGAATTTTCAGTTTCTCCATCCGATTTTATTATCTCTCTTGCTTTTTTTCTCAATTTTAATCTTTGGAAAATCGATAACGTTTTGCCTTGCGCGTTATCCTTGTTGTCGTCGTTGTCATTATTATTTTCATTGTTAGAGTTTACAGCTTCGTTTTCGTTTTTGTTTTTCTCTTGCACTAATTTTACTTGTCTGAATCTCGCTATAATACGATTCGACCACGCTGTAACTAAACCAGTACGACGCTGAAAAATCTCAACCACAACACAAAAAATTGCAAAATAAATTAACCATGTTGATAAATCAAAAAATCTCGGCGTTTTTGGAATGTCTTTCCAAATTCTTGGTAACTCAATCCTCTCAATTCCGCCCGTTGAAACTGCAAGCTGACGCAACATGTCTCCAGACTCGCGAAATCTATCCGGAGGCTTAAACTCCGGCGAATTCGGAATACATATCGGAGGTAACGGAAACGTTTTTGTCTCGCCGCCGTCCGATAATAATAACGTTGCTTGAACAATTTCATCGCCGGCTAACGGAATCGTCGCCCCCAATAAATCAGGATCAGTCCACTTCAACAAAACCTTACGCGACTCAACCGCCCCATCAGACCTCTGAACCAAAACCGAAACCTCCGGCGTCGTCATAATAACATTATCGCTCTCCGGATCAAGATGCAAATTTATCCGACAACTCCCATTCTCCAACGTCTGCGTCAACATCATATTATTCGGTAACAAATTCGCCTTGCCCGCCGTCCACCTGCCCAAACTCGACAACATCAAATTGTAATTCTCCCACTTCGCAATCGCCCCCGTAAACTTGCCGTCCACCTGACCCATATAACACAAAACTCTACCAAGTCCAGCTTGCCACGATGCAATAATCGGCGAGTTATACTCGTCGTCCGTAACCGCAGATAAAATCGCCTTGTCCTTCAAATAACACAAATTATATCCGCCCAACGCTAACGGATTTTTAAACATTACGTCCGATAACGTCAGCATCCCGCCAGAAAAATGAAACGGCGTCTCATCCTCCAAAAACGTACTTCGCGAAATCGTAAAAGTATCTTGAGCGAAAAGTCTCGGCAACTCCTCCGCCATCTCCGTGAAATAAATATTACCTCCTCCAACCCTCGCAATGTCCTTGCAAAAATCTGCTGTTGAATCCGCCTCCGTTCCGAGCGCAATCACGCTGCACGTCATGCCAAGCTCAAGACACGCCGTCAACAACCTTACATAATCGCCCGGCTCTTCCGTGTCGGCGGCGTCAGTGAAAAGAATAATATGCTTCGTCTCCGGCGTTGCCTTCGCAAGCTCCGCCGTAACCCGCTTCAATCCTGTATAAACAAATATCCCGCCGCCGCCGGGTCCAACAGAAAGAATCTTCTTTATGTCAACATTCGGACTCGTATTCGGCTTGAGAGGAATTATCGTCTGAACGCCCGTATCACACGTATATACTGCAACCTCGTCCATCGGAGACAAAATTCTTAACACCTCCGCCGCGCCGGCATCGGCAAGGTCCATCTTTATCTTGTTGCCCGCAACCATCATCCCCATCGACCCCGAACAGTCCATCAATACCGCAACCGCTATCGCTAACTTCCGATGCTCCTTCCTTATCTCCATCGACACCGGCATAATCGGATCAATCGCAGACTTGTAATAACCGCCCAACGCATACGCATTCTTGCCGCCCGTAAACATCAACCCTGCACCCGTCTCCTTCACCCACTCGCGCATAAGCTCCATTCCGCGCGAACCAATCTGCGCCGCCGGAACATTGTCAAGAATTATCCCCGAATACCGACTCAACGTCGCAAGAGACCACGAAATCCCAACGCCATCCGATACCTCGACATTCAACGCCGCATTACGCAAAACCTCCGCCAACCTCGACCGCGTCCCAACTCTGCCGCCGCCAGATACAACCTGCGGAACTAATACCAACAACGGCTTGTCCCCCTCAACTCCAACTAATCTACGCGCAAAATTATTTTCAGGAACTGGGTCTTTCGCAAACGTGCCTTTAGATTTAGATTTTTTAGAATCAGAAACAGAATCAGAATCAGCGGAATCGACGTTATCATTGCCGTTATTATTCGGATCAGAATTTTCATGCGCGTCGTCGATAACGCTTTTCACGCTTAAATCACACTGCATCGTTCCGGGAACGCCCGCTTTCAACATGAAATCAATCCTGTTGCTTCCGGCGTCCATCGACCTAATTCCGCTTGCTGCCTTTACTCCATTACAAACCAACTCATACTCGACATTTTGCGCAACCGGAACATAAATCATACCGGTAATTTTAAATATCTCTCCTGGAAGAACTCGCTCAGGCGCGTCAATAGAAAGAACCGCAACATCGCCAACATGAGACCGCTCAATCAATCTATAATCAACCGCAATCCCTCGCTGCACAAGCCGCGAAATCAATAGATCCGGCGATTCGCCAGTCCAACGCCCGTCGGAAATTATAAGCAATCTGCTCTTTTCGCCATTCGGAATAAGAGATAACGCCTGATCTATAGCGTCGTGAAGATTTGAAGCGTCGAGGTTGCCAGAGTTGTGAAATTCGTTAAATTCCCCCGTCGAACTGTCAGACGGAACCCGCTCTACCATTGGCGACATACCAAACGAAACAACCCCTAATCGATCCTCCCTGCCAATATGATTCAACAAAAGATTTATCGCATGTTTCTCGGCAATGTCAGACTCCGACGGCATCGAACGACTTCGATCCGCAATAACAATTATCGTCCCGCTGCGTGTCGGCAACTTTATCGTCAACCCAACCATCGCCAACACTATAGAAATCAAAATCAACGCCCGCAACACAACAAGAAACCGCGAAGGCATCCGCCAATAATAAACCATACATGCCAACGGCAATAAAAGCAAAAACCAGATTGGTTGTTGAAAAATCATGAATTATTGTAACAAAAAAGTTGGTAATTTTTCAGTGGAATATTTTAGCGGAATATTTTTATTAGTCCCTCAGAGACGGTATATTCATCACGCGATAATCAAGCTCCGTATATGGCGGCATTATAAAAGTAATTTATCGTTACAATAATTTATAATGTTATAATGTCGTCCCTGCGGGACTTTAGTTTCTGACGACATTTTACCGGCGGTTGCGTTTCGCTACACCGCCGGTTATACATATTTCGTCTCATGCGGGGCTATAATAAAATTTCATTTAAAATATTACGAAATTGTAACCGTTCTAAAAAATTTCTCCCTCTAATACAACTACTACAGCAGCTAGATAGAACGTAAATTTCTGATGAAACTTGCGACGGCTTGGTTTGTGTTTTTTGGATTTGTTTCGATAATTTTTTGAATAGCGCTTCCGATAATAACTCCGTCCGCGATTTTTCCTGCGGCGTTGACGTCTTGTTGATTTGAGATTCCAAATCCGACGCACAGAGGAGCGTTTGTTTCTTTTCTCATAGATTTGATTTCGTTGTCGAGTTTATTCCAATCTATTTTATTGCTATTTCCTCCGGTAACGCCTCGTCTTGATATTACGTAGATGAATCCGTCTGCGTTGCGTAAGATATTTTGTCGTCGAGTAGTATCTGTTGTCGGCGCGATCAGTCGGATTAAGTGAAATTGTCCGCGTGATATTTTTTGATTTTTCGTTATGTTTTCTAGCGGTTGAGTAATTTCGTCAGCGTTATCAGTCGGCAGATCGACAATTAACGCGCCATCGACTCCGGCGTCGATTGCGTTGCGTAAGAATTTTTCTATACCGAAAACGAAAATCGGGTTGAAATATGAAAATAAAATTATCGGCAGACTGTGTTTTTTGCGTAATTCTCTGACGAAATCGATTCCTTTAGCGAGTGTCATTCCGGCTTTGATTGCTCTACCGGACGCTTGTTGAATAATGACTCCGTCGGCGGTCGGGTCTGAAAAAGGGATGCCGAGTTCGAGAATATCAATACCGCTTTCGCAAGCTGTATCGATTATCTTGAGAGATTCGTCGGGGCATGGGTCTCCGGCGGTGATATATCCGATAATAGCGGCGCGATTTTCGCGTTTTGTTTGTTCAAAAGTTCGTTGTAAAAAATCCATATTTGTTGTTTGGGATTCGGCTTGACGTTTTTTTCTAGCGTTTAGTTGGCGGCGTGTTTTTCTGATTTAGCTACGATTATTGTAATATATCAGTGGAATTTTCCGAAACGTATTTTAACTGTTTCCGCAAACCTCATTTAAAACCTAATTTTTCTTACTATTGTTTAAAAAACCTCAGTAGCAATGAATCCCCCAAAAACCAACCTCATTACCT
>JAITAZ010000035.1 GCA_031283825.1 Planctomycetaceae bacterium
AACGCACCGCCCGCCTCGCCCGCCTTTATCATGTTGACAAATAATCGATTAAACGCCTTCGGCGCTTTCGCCATCGCCTCCGATAAACTCGACCCGCTCTCAATCTCACTCGTAACGTCAATAAGAGCATTTTTAAGCGGCCCCGGCTTCGCTTGATTCATCAAAATATTCAAACTCCGCAAAATTGGTAATCCTGCGTCCTGTAAAATCGATAACTGCCTAGTAAAAATCGCTAACTGCTTCGACTTAACGCCGCCAAACGTCCGCGTCTTCCCCGCTACGCCCGACTTGCCCGTCTTCGCCTTACGCTCCTTGTAAATAGCAATCTTCGTAACCTGATAACGCATGTGCCTTATCGTTGCCAACGCCTCCTCCTCAGTCGCCGCATCGATAATGTCGTTTATCTCGTTACCCTTCTGATCAATCGCCTCAAACTTAAATTGTGGCATTTTAAAAATCTCCCTTTGGTTAAATTCGGTATTTTTTTTTCAATATTCAATAAATAGGATACCATCAATCAGGTCGGCGACCTTTCGGCGAAATGTCGCTTGCCATTTGAACTTAATCTTATGTCCGCTAATCTACGACCGTTTCTCTTACGACTTCGTCAATCGTAGTTAAACCGTTGTAAATTTTTTGTAAACCTGCTTCTCTTAATGTCAACATACCGTTTCTTGCCGCCGCAACTCTTAGGTCTGCCGCCGAAACATTGTGAATAATCAAATCTCTTATTTCGTCGTTTATCAACATGAACTCGTGAATCGCCGTTCTTCCCTTGTATCCAGTATTGTTACACACCGAACACCCTCGCCCTCTGTAAAAAAACTTGCCCTGCACCTCGCTCTGCGATAACTCTAACTCCGCTAACTGTTCCGGCGTCGGCGAATACTTCTCCCTACACTCTTTACAAATCGTCCTTACTAACCTCTGCGCTAAAATTGCCTCAACCGTAGCCGTAATCATAAACGACGGAATCCCCATGTCCCTCAACCTAGTAACCGTACTCGGCGCGTCATTCGTATGCAACGTACTAAACACTAAATGCCCCGTCAACGACGCCTGAATCGCAATCTCCGCCGTCTCACGATCCCTTATCTCTCCAACCAAAATTATGTCCGGGTCTTGACGCAAAATCGACCTCAAACATTGAGCAAACGTATTTCCAATGTCAGCGTCAATCGGCATCTGAATTATTCCGTCAATGTCATACTCTACAGGGTCTTCAGTCGTCATTAACTTGTCCGTAATCGCGTTCAACTCCGATAACGCCGCATACAAAGTAGTAGTCTTCCCCGAACCCGTTGGTCCCGTAACCAACACAATCCCATTCGGACGCTCCAACACCTTGCGAAAATCCCGCAACAACATCTGCTCCATCCCAACTTTGTCCAAGTTCAGCATTACCACAGATTTGTCCAAAATTCGACACACTACACTCTCGCCAAAAAGCGTCGGCAATACGCTCACCCTCAAATCAATCGGATGCCCGCTTACCGTTAACCTTATTCTACCGTCCTGCGGCAACCTCCGCTCCGCAATGTCCAAGTTCGCCATTACCTTTATCCGCGTTGTAATCGCCGACGCAAGATGTCGCGGAGGTGGCACCATCTCATACAACGTACCATCCGACTTTATCCTAATTTTAAATTCTTCCTCAAACGGCTCAAAATGCAAATCGCTCGCGTGATCCCTAATTCCTAACAAAAATACCATGTTCAACAACTTCCGAACCGGCGCCGATTCACTCAACGCCTCAATACTAGCAAGGTCAACCGTTCCCTGCTCAATAGCCGCCGCCGCGTCCTTTAACGCTTTGTCCTTCTCCATGTCAGCAATCAACGACTCAACACTCTCGACGTCAGAAGCGTAATAACGGTCGATAGCAGTTTTAATCTCGCGCGGAGTCGCTACGACAGCTCGTATCTCATAACCGAGAAAATTACGCAACTCGTCGAGGGTCATAATATTTTGCGGCTCGCACATCGCAAGAGTCAAAATATCGTTGCGGAAACTAATCGGCACAACCTTGTAAAGCTGCGCCATCGGTTCTGTCAAATGTTGCAAAACTTCCGGCGGAATTGTCATGTCGCTAATTACAACAACTTGCAAACCCAACTGCTCCGCCAACGCCTTCGCAACTTGATCATCGCTAAGATACCCCATCGATATCGCAGTTTGACCAATCATCTCATTGTGCCGCTGCAAATGCTCTTCAAGCAACAGCTCAAGCTGCTCTTCCGTAATAAAATTAAGGTCAACAAGCACCTGACCAATCTTTCGCTTTAACGCCATCGTTTTCGTAAAATTTAAGTTAACGGGTAATTTGTTTAGTTGTATCAGTTATATTAGGTGAAAAATGATTTGACTTTCCCGTTGTCAAATGCAATCGCCTATATTTCAAATTTATTTCAAACATATTTTATTTTTGAATTTCTTTTTGGAGTTGCGTCTTCTTCCTCTACGTCGGCGGTTGCGTCTTCTTCTGATAACTCTCCGGCTTCGTATCTCAACATTTTCGCCGCTAACGAATCCGGTAAATTCGACTTCGTCAATGCGTCTTCTTTCGACACAACTTTGTCTCTCCATAGTCTAAATAAATGGTCGTCTAGAAGCTGCATTCCTAATTTATGTCCGGTCTGAATCGACGACGTTATACGAAACGTTTTGTTCTCGCGAATCAAATTCGCAATCGCACTCGTAACAACCAACATCTCATACGCCGCAACTCGTCCGCCCTGTATTCTCGGCAAAAGCTGCTGAGCCAAAATCCCAATAATCGACGTCGATAACTGCGTGCGAATCTGATCCTGCTGGTTTGTCGGGAAAACGTCAATAATACGATTTATCGTTCCCGCAGCACTCGACGTGTGAAGCGTTCCAAAAACAATATGCCCCGTCTCCGCCGCCGTAATCGCCGCCTCAATCGTTTCGAGGTCTCGAAGTTCGCCGACCAGAATTACGTCTGGGTCTTGACGCAACGCCCGCCTAATCGCCTCCGCAAATGTCGGGACGTCAACGCCAACCTCACGCTGATTCACCGTCGATTTCTTGTGATAATGATAAAATTCAATCGGGTCTTCAATCGTAATAATATGATGGTCAACATTATCGTTCAAATAATCGATACACGCGGCAAGCGTAGTAGATTTGCCCGAACCCGTCGGACCTGTTACCAAAACTAATCCACGCGGACGCAAAATTAAATCCTGCATTACCGGCGGAGTTTGAAGCTGCTCCATACTCAAAAGTTTGTTCGGAATCTGACGCAAAACTATTCCAGTGTTGCCCCTCTGCTTAAAAACCGAAACACGAAAACGCGCCTTGTCGCCAAAAGCAAATCCGAAGTCAGTACTGCCCGACTGCTGAAGTTCCTGCTGACAACGCTCCGGAGTGATACTTTTCATAAGCGAAACCGTATCTTCCGGCTCAAGCACCTTTGTCTCCAATTTCACAAGACGACCATGCAGCCGCAAAACCGGAGGTTGTCCAACAGCAATATGAAGATCGCTAGCACCTCGCGTAAATACCGTCTCCAAAAGTTTATCTACTAAAATCGTACTCATAACTAATCTGTAAAATTTTTAAAGTTAAATTTCTTAAAGTTAAATTTAATTCGCAATGTAAAAAATTACGCCGCAGCAATTGCAGTAATCGCGATAATCATAATAATCGTTACAATTAATTACCGAACTCGCCGAACTCCTAAAACATGACATAGTATTTTATCGACTCAAAAAAATAACGCTCGACCAACGGCTGAAAATTATCTTTCACGCGCGACTACTATTTTTATCCAAACAAAAAATAAACTCAACAATTTATTAAAAATAACAAAATAATTTCAAAAAAAGTCAAAAAATTCGCTTGCAATTTTTTAGAACTATTAAAAGATTACTCATTTTCTTTTGACAATTTAAAAACCGTCTTTGGTTGAATTTTCAAATTTGCGTCTTGCGTAAATTCAAAAAACTGATACAAATTTTACACTGTATATACACGGTAAAATTTCGATAGTATTTTTTTCAAAACTTACGTCAATAATTTTTGTAACAAAAAATCGCGCGAAACTTGACTCGCACGAAAAATTTAACTGTCAAAGAACGTTTTTACCGGCTCTAATTACGCGCAGCAATTTCAAACACGCGCTCGCAAAAAATGCTTATACGCCCAAATGTCTCATTAAAATTCTTTCGGATTCCACTCACAAAAAGATTAAATATTGTTTTGAACAATTTTATTAGAAATTTATGTTACGCACTTGCTGCACCAGATCTGGTTGCCTACTTGATCTGGGGTCAAGGGATTATCTACTGGGCAGCTTCAAAAGCCGAATTGCGCTAACTAAAAAAATAGTAACCGTTACATGATATTTTTACAAACCATATTATTTTTTTGGGGGGACATTGGGGACAAAGGGGACGTTGGGGACACTGGGGACACACTAATTTAAAAACCATGATTAATGACTCAACAGAAGACAATTGCCTTTTTAAAAGAGAGATTTTTTTCAGTATTATCTCCTGAGTCATCAACCCCAGATTTCAAACAAAAACGTCCCC
>JAITAZ010000137.1 GCA_031283825.1 Planctomycetaceae bacterium
CGTGAATAGTTACAAATTAACAAATGTAGAGACGCAATGCCTTGCGTCTCTATTGTTCGATCAAAAGCTCACCGATAGAGACGCAAAGCATTGCGTCTCTACATTGGGTTTAGTAATTCAAATCCGAATTTAAAAACCCGTGAACGGTTACCTTATTTTAAACTGATATTAGCGACTCAAGAGACAAAATAAATTTTCCTTTGATATGTTATCATCTTTTTATGCGTAATCAACATTAGGCTTTTACGGAATTGTTACAATAATAGACCTACAACGTATTGATAAATTGTAATTATTTTAGTAGAATTTTTCGATTCTTTTGGATATTGTTTTTTTGGTAATATTTCAGAGGAATTTTTGTAACGATAAATGACTTTTATAATGTCGCATATACGGCGTTGATTATCGCGTGATTCCAAACCGTAGGTTGCGATTCGCTCCGCTTACGGTTATTCATATATCGTCCATGTGGAACTAATAATAAAAAAAATATATTCCGCTGAATATTACCAAAAAACCAATTCCGAATTTTAAACCGTGAACGGTTACCAAAAAATAAAATATCACAAATAACTTGTCGATAGTATATGAATAAAATATTATATTTCATTTTTAACATTCCCTGTAGAATTTATTGGAAGACAAAAAATACGATATTGAAATGGCGAGGTTGCGATTTTGCCGATTTTCGCGATCCGAGTTTTGAATTTGATATTGGCTATCAGTACAGACCCTCGCGGGTAAATGATTTTCGCTGGATAATGCGGAAAATTGATAGCGAGTTTCTGCCGTTTGATCAGATGTCTTTTTTCGACGCGGGATTCGGCAAAGGCGCGATTTTAATCGAAACGATGAAACTAGGCATTCCTGCTGTCGGCGGAGTTGAACTCTCAAAAAACATGTATGAAATCTGCCGTAAAAATCTGAAAATACTCGGAAGAGAAAAAGAAAACACAAAACTATATCAAGCAAACGCCGCCGACCTAACAAAACAATTAGACGACTTCAATATCTTTTACATGTTCAACCCTTTCCCTGAAATCGTCTTGAAAAAATTCATGCAAAATATTATTGATTCAATAAAACGTAAACCGCGTAAATTTTTTGTCGTTTATCATCATGCAACATTGCACCAAACGTTTCAAGACGCCGGTTGGTTATTGTTATATAATCGCCCGATAAAAGAACGATTCAAACCCGAATACGATACCTACGATAAAATTTATACGTTTGAAAATTTTTCTGACGAGTAATCGCAAATTATAACGATTAAGATTTTTTTATGACAACATCTAACAAAGCCCAAAAACATATTACGAGTCTGATTAGCGGCGCGGGATTGAATATAATCAATATTTTAATCGGCGTGATTATTGGCTTGGTTTTAACGCCGTTTCTCTTGAAATCGTTAGGGGTGCGGCATTATGGAATCAATGAAATAATCTCGACTTTTGTAGGTTGTTTTATGCTTCTTGACTTGGGAATCGATTCTGCGGTTTCTCGTTTTTTTACGTTGCATTATTCACGCGACGAAAAAACCGAATGTCTTGAGATTGCCAATACGGCGTTTTTTCTTTTTTTGTTGTTGGGTATTTTTGGGGCGATGGGCGTTATTTTATCGGCGATTGGAATTTATTTTATTTATCCTGAAATGGAGGACAGAACGCTTTTTTTTCATGTTATGCTGATCAATGGAGTAGCGTTTGGATTGAACTTCTTGACAAAAATACTTTTCGGCGTTGTAAACGGCACGATGAAACAATATTTAACGGGTTCGCGCGACGTTTTCATTCGGCTGCTTGGAATGACATTGACGTTTTTGGTTGTTTATTTTGGCGGGCGTTTGTATGCAATTTCGTTTGTCAACTTGGGCATAACGATATTTAACGTATTTTTGATGTGGCGATTGGCAAAATTTGCATTTCCTGAATTTGTGATTTCGTGGTTTTTATTTAGGGTAAAATTGGTTCGGAAATTATTTGGATTTGCGTTTGCAGCGTTTGTAGTTTTTGTCGGCGATGCGATAGCGATTCGGGGCGGACTTTTTGTTATCGGGGCGATGCTTTCGGTTGAAGACGCTACGCCGTTTATTGCGGTAAGTCTGAAATTGTGCGAGCTTTATTCGTTGGTGATGTCAACGATTGGCGGCGGATGGTTGATTTCGTGGCTGACATATTTATACGCAAATAACGAAAAAAATATGATGGACGAATCGATGAGTTTAACTTATAAGATATGTACGTATTCTGCGAGTTTTATGTTTTTTGGAATTATTATTTGGTCTCCTTATTTTGTTAGTTGTTGGGTGGGCGAAAAATTTCTTGTTGCGTATGATAGTTTGATTATTATTGCGGCGGAGCATTGGATTGTTTTTTCTCATGCGCCGAATACAAAGTTTTTATTTGCGATTGCGAAGCATCATTTTTTGGCGTATTGTAATTTTGTTGGCGCGTTTATTCAGATTTTTCTTATGATTATTTTTGTCAAAATGGGTTGGGGGATAACTGGCGTAGCGTTAGGATATTTTTTAGCGTCGGTACCTGTTCGCGGGTTAATTATTCCGATTTATGTTTCGAGAATCAGACAGATAGATTTTGTCGGTTATTATTTGAGTATAGTTTCGTACATGTTGATTTCGGCTGTAGGATTTATTCTTCCGTATATAATAGCTCAACAATTATTAGCGCCGGATTATAGAATTTTATTTATAATAGGAATATTGAGCGTTTGTTGTTATGTCTCGTTTGTGTTTATTGTCGGATTCAATAAAACTGAAAAAGAAAAAATCAAAAACATACTTCTATCGGTATTAAGAAAAAAATAATATAACAGGGGAAAATTTATTTGTAACCGTTCACGAGTTTTTAAATTCGGAATTTAAAACACGTGAACGGTTACAAAAAAATACTATTTTTAAGGAAACATTGGGGACATGATAATTTCAAATCAACGATTGAGAGACTCAAAGGACAAAACAAAAATTTTTCCGATAATATTACGATATTTTTAATTTATTTTTAATTTGATTTAATGCTTACGGGTCTTTTTCCTAATTTTATTTTTATTTTTTTGATTTCTCCTTTTCTGATTATTTCAACCGTTTCAGTTTGTCCTGCTCTTGATAGAACTACTAGATGAGATAAATGTCTTGGATCGCGGATTTCTTCTTCTCCCCATTTTAGTAGTATGTCTCCGCGTTTTATTCCTGCGTCTCTGGCTGGCGAGAAGGGCGTGAAATCTTGAACAATCGCACCTTTAGGCGAGTCCCAACCTTGCGATTGAGCAAATTCCTCTGTTGTCGATGTTGATATAACGCCTAGCCATCCATGTTCGACATTTCCGTTCTTTCGTATTTCATCATAAACGTGTTTCGCAAGCAGACTCGGAATCGCAAAACCAATTCCTTGATTTCCTCCGTTATGAGAAAAAATTGTCGTGTTGATTCCAATCAACTCGCCATTCATATTAACCAACGGACCTCCGCTGTTACCCGGATTTATCGCCGCGTCCGTCTGCAACATCTCATGAGACCGCGAACCATTTTGACTCGGATTATATCTTTCCGTCGCGCTAATTATTCCAGACGTTACCGTATTGCCCAACCCAAACGGATTGCCTATCGCGATAACTTGCTCGCCAACGTTTATTTTTCGACTATCGCCCCACTCAATACTCGGAATCCTTGATTGAGCAACCCGCAACACGGCAATATCCGTCTCCGCGTCGAACCCAATTACTTCAACATCGCTAGTCGTTTGACCATCGCTAAATTGCACCGTAAACATTCTCGCTTTATCAATCACGTGATGGTTCGTCAGGATATAAGATTTCGATTCTTGTGAGTCAATAATAACTCCCGTTCCGATTCCTACGCCGAAATCGCCGATTCTAGGTTGAGTATAAACGCGAATCGACACGACACTCGGCGCGACTTTTTTCACTACCCAAGGAATCCTCTGATCCGCCGACGATAATTTAGCGTTAGCAAGAAGTTCTTTCGCGGCTTCAGCCTTTGCTCGTTCCGCCCCGCGATTTATTGAGAAAACTATATTCTCCGCAATTTGAGGCATAAACCACGCCGCCGCCATAAGCACGATCCCTAAAATCACTATCATCTTAAATGAAATATCGAATCCAGTGCTTGCTGTAGATTGTTTTACGTTATCGTTATTTGCATTGGTCTGATTATTCTTATTCTTACGCGATATTTCGTTTATCATCGATTGAAAACGATTCGACCGCTGATATTTAATCGAATTAGGTTGAGACGAATAATCAATTGGCAATGAATCTTCCCAGTCGTCGTTTAGTATAAAGTCGTCTGGCGGGATTGAGATTGTTTTGGGAATGGGTTGTTGTGTTAAAGGATTTAGTTCGATAGAATTTTCCGCTTGCGTTTTGGAATCGGGCGATTCGAAATCGGATTCGGATTCTGATTTCGATTCTGAATTTGATTTTGATTCGGAATTAGTCTCGGAATTGGTTATTGAGTTATCCGAATTATTATCGCGCGAAATTGAGTATGAATTATTCGCCAATTGATCTGCCAGAGATTGTTCTTGATTTAATTCGGCGTTTTGATTTGTATCTTGTTTATCCATAAAATAAAAAATTTTTTGGTTTTTTGAGCGGTTGAATTTTGGTTATCAAGCCGCGTTTAATTATTTACGTATTGGTTAGTTATAAATTAGGCATATTCTATTAGAGTCGTGAGAAATGGGTTGCGATTACGATTATAATATCAAATAAATTTAATACAACACCGCGTATTGCGTTTTAATATTGTTACGAAAAAGATGAGTTCAAATAGAGGTAATAAATTTTCGGCGAGGTGGTCGGATATTTTTGAGGTTGGGATATTATTTTTTATTTTTTGCATTTTTGGCGGCTCGCCGATACCTGACGTGAACGAGCCGTATTATATTGGCAAGGCGATTCATTTCTGGAATGCTTCGTGGGCGATTGACGATACGTTTCTGTCGTCGCGTGATTCTCATTGGACGTTTTATTTTCTTTTCGGCTGGACGTCGTTTTTTTTAAGTCCGTATTGGATGGCGGTATTGGGGCGTGGTCTGACGTGGTTTCTTTTAGCGTTATCGTGGCGTCGTTTATGTTTTACGATACTTCGGACGCGGTGGAGTTCGATACCTACGGGTCTTGCGATGTCATATTATGTATTGAATTTTAACATGGCGGGCGAGTGGATAATTGGCGGGGTTGAGGGCAAGTCGTTTGCGTTTCCGTTGGTTTTATTTGCGTTATCGGAGTTAGTTCGGGGCGAGTGGGGTAGGGTGTGGATTTTTTTGGGTGCAGCGTCGGCGTTTCATGTATTGGTTGGCGGTTGGTCGGTGATTGCGGTAATTATTGTACATTTATTTTGTTGGCGTAAGCCGAACTATTATTTCATGTTGGCGGGAGGTTTAATTTCGTTATCCGGCGTGATTCCCGGATTGCTTTTAGACTATGGAACGGTTGGCGACATCGTGCATGAATCTCATCGGATTTATGTTTTTGAGAGGTTGAATCATCATCTTGTTCCGTACATGTTTTCGTGGACTCGGATAGTGCGATTTTTGTTGCTTATGACATTGTGGATATTTTGTTGTCGATTTATGCCGTATTGCGGCGGGCGGCAGCGGAGGTTTGAATTTTTCGTTTGGGGGACGATTATTATTTCGGCGATTGGATTTTTTCTAGCGTATATTTTGCGGTCGGATGCGAGTATGTCGGCGTCGGTTTTAAGATTTTATTGGTTTAGGATGTCGGACGTATCGGTTCCGATGGGGATTGCGATTGGTTCGATGTTTAGGTTATTGCGGTTGTTGGTTGAATTGAGAAAGAGTCCGATATGTTTGCCGACGTTTAGGGATTGGATAATTGCGGCGTTAATTTCTGTTACGATATTTATGAGTTCTGGTTATTTATTATTTGGCGTTTTTATGTTTTCGTGGACTCGTTCTCCTGACGTTGCGATAACGTGGTGTATAACGATTTTGTTGTGTCGTTTAATTTTGTATGTAGTTAATAGTGCGGGGCGAGATTGCGGGATATTGAGTTGTTGCAGATTAAAAATCTGGTTGATTTTGATTTATGTTGTGATTTTGATTTATACGCCGATGCGAGAATTTACTGAGTTAGCGGATTCGCGGACGAGATTTGCGTTTTCGCGTGCGGAATCGAAAAAACCGATTCAGGCTTACAAGTGGCGGGAGGCGTGTAATTGGATTTCGGATGAAAAAAATACAAGTAAGTCGTCGAAGTTTTTTATTCCGTATGACAGCGTAACGTTCAAATGGTATGCGAACAGGAGTAATATTACTGTTTGGAAAGAGGTGCCGCAAGATGCAAATTCGTTGATAGAGTGGGCGAAATCGATTGAGGAATTATATGTCAACGACTCTGTAAGCGGTAAAGATCCGCGTAGAGAGTCTGGTGGAGATTCCGGTGGAGAGTCTGGCGGGCGATTGGAGTTATTGATAGATAAAATTTCAAAAAAGACTTTTTCTCAAATGCTGAATCAAAAAACTCCTGACGAGATGAAACGTTTACAAAAGAAGTATCGTTTTAATTATATTTTAGCCCCGATTTCGCCAAATTTATCAAAGCGTTTCGGATTTAAGATTGTTTACAAAAATTCAGAATACTGTGTCTATAAAGTTGAAGATTTTTAAAAATTGGTAATATATCAATATCGGAAACTTCTAAAAACTCGTTTTTTTATTAACACATGAGGACACAGAGTTCACCGAGAGAATATTTTTAAAAAATTAAATTTTGAGTAATATATCAGTGGAATATTCGTCAATTTGTTTACCAATGGACTCTAAAGATAGTCAACGTTTCGCCGAAACATTTTAAACAATACGGTGCTAGCCGACTTGCCCCTGTTGACGGACGGAAATTAAGGACTCACTGCGTACAACTCAAGAGTAAAACCAACCGTTGCGACCGTGGGTTTATTGTTTAAAACCTTTCGGCGAAAGGTCGCCTACCTTGTAATTTCCAACTGTAAACAAATTCAAAAAAAATTCCACTGATAGATTACAAAAATTAAACTTTTCTCTGCGTTCTCTGTGTCCTCGGTGGTTAAAATTAATTTTTAGAGATTCCCAACAGCGTACTCACTGACTGCCGGATTGTTCCGGTTTACCAATTGTTCCGCATGTTAATAAAACTTCGCCGATTATCTGATACTTCCAGCCGTTTGGCAAGAACAGACCCGATTTTTTTCTGAAATGGCAATGATTCAAGTTTAGGACGAATTGATGGTGTAGGGG
>JAITAZ010000142.1 GCA_031283825.1 Planctomycetaceae bacterium
AGATCGTTTACCTTACACGACGGAATTCGATTATCTCTATCAAAAATTCAAACAAAACGCGAAAAGAAAATTTTCAAAAAACGATTTTTGGCGATACGTTTTAAGCGTTGCAAAGTCAAAGTTAAAACAGCAATTGATAGACAATAACTTAAATGATAAATTATCAAGAAATCAATTGAAAGACCTACGCGGGATGAATCCTTGGTGGAAGAATGATTGTCTAATAGAAGTTCCTGAAAATAAAAGACAAAATTATCAGATTTTATTTGACTACCTTTTAAACGGGCTTCCAATAGTGGTTTTACGCGGTCCCAGACAAGTCGGCAAATCAACAATACAATTACAGATTATTCGCGATTTATTAGAACAACACGGGGTTTCTCCAAAACAAATTTTTCGCGTTCAATTTGACGAGTTATCAACGCTGACGCTTAACGATCCTATTGTTAGAATTATCAATTGGTATGAAGAAAAAGTCGTGAAAGATACTTTTAATAATTTAGCGCATCAAGGAAAAAAAATTTATATTTTCCTGGATGAAATACAAGACGTTGATAATTGGAGCGCACAATTAAAACATATTGTCGATCACGAAATGTGTCATGTTTTTGTTACCGGAAGTTCGGCGATACGTATTTTTGCAGGACGCGAAAGTTTAGCTGGACGCGCTTATTGGAATGAAATCAATACGCTCGGATTATCTGAAATCTGCCGGTTTCGCAAATTGGGAAATTTACCGCCTTACAAAACCGGTTCTATTAATCTCGTGGATTTTCGTAACAAAAAATTTTGGATCGATTTTAAGAATTGGTATGTTGACGAACAGTTATTAGATAAAGTTTATAAAACATTTTGCGAATTCGGCGGCTATCCTTATTGTCATACGAGCAACAACACGCTGCACGAAATGACGAACGAATATATTATTGGAACAGTTGTCGCCCGAACAATCGACCAAGACCTCAAAGTTAATTTCGATTCCGAATACAAAAATAAATCAGCATCGTTAACTTCAACGCTTCTTACAAAGGCATTCAAAACGCTTTGTAAATATTCTGGTATGATTATCGGCGTAGATAAACTTCGCAAAGAGTTTCATGCTAATTTTTCCGAATCGCTCACGGATAAACAAATTCAACTGATACTAGATTTTTTTGACAATTCAATGCTTATTAAAGTTATTTATTCGTTTGAGCATCATCTTAAGCGTGCCAAAACCGAAAAGAAATTTTGTTTGTGTGATCATTCGATCCGCAAAGCGTTGTTGAATGAATATGTTGATTTGTACGGCAAATCAGCGACATCTAATATTGCCGGATATATAGCCGAAGGAATCGTAGGAACTTTTTTGTCTTCGATAGAAAATGTCGAATTAAGTTATCTCCGCGACGGCAACAGCAGGAATGAAAATGGACGCGAGATCGATTATATTCTTGAAGTTGGCGATGGTCATATTCCGATTGAAGTAAAGTATCGCGAGCATCCAGACCTCAACACCGGAATTGATACGTTTATAAAAAATCCCGCGAACAATGCGACATTCGGATTGGTAATTACCAAAAACGAAGTTCCAATAGATTATTTTAAAAACGAAAATATCATCCCGATTTCGCTTAAAAAATTGCTTTTATTGAAATAATTGTTTTTCCTAAATATGAAACAGTTAGTTAAATTTACCTTTTACCTTTAACCTAAAAAAATTTAAAAATGTTCAGAATAATTTTCACGAAAGTTATTATTGTTTTTTGTGCGATTGTTATTTATCAGAGTTATGTTTTGGCTCAAGATAATTCAATTGTCGAGCGGAGTGATCAAAAGGTCATTCATCTTTTTAATGGGAGGAATTTAGACGGGTGGTATTCATTTGTCAGATTGAAGGGCAAGGGGAATGATCCTGATAAAATCTTTTCGGTTGAAAGTGGAGTCATTCGAGTTTCTGGTGTTGAGCATGGTTGTATTACGACGGATGACGTCTATGAGAATTACGTGCTTGAAGTTGAATATAAAGTCGGCGAGCGTTCGTATGGTTCGCGGAAGGACAAGGCGTTTGACAGCGGGATACTTATTCACTCTAACGGCAATGATGGCGCTTTTGGTAGCGTTTGGATGAAATCAATTGAGATACAAGTTATTGAAGGCGGAACTGGCGATTTCTATGTTGTTTCGTCGAAGAAAGACCCGAATTTTTCATTGACTTCGACTGTTGATCCTAATTCTCGCAAGGCAAAACAAGACGGCGGAGTATTTTCGCCGGACGGAGTTGAGACGACCGTATTTACTCCGAGCGATCCGGTAAGACGGCGCGGAGTTGATAAACTTGCACGAACTGACGTTGCTAGATTCAGAAACGCTAATGAGATTGAAAAGCCGCATGGGGAGTGGAATCTTGTAAAAATTGTTGCGCAGGATGATAAGATTGAAGTTTATCTTAATGGTCAATTAGTTAATCGGGCGAAGGATGTCAAGCCGCGAAGGGGGCGGATTCAGATTCAATCGGAGGGTGCTGAATTTTTCTACAGACGAGTTGATCTCTTTCCGTTAGAAAATAAGAATTAGGATTTGATTAACATTTGTCGAAATTTTTTGTAACTATTTAATTCAAAAAATTTGTATTGAGTAGTTACAATTTTTCTTTTAATTTTTACATATTAAACTCGCGGTGATTCGTTTTTCGTTTTATCCTATTGGCGGTTCTTGTTTTGGGACGATAGGAATATTTTTATTCTTATTGGTTGCGATTCTTTTTGTTTCGCGGCGATGGATATTTGTCGATAGCGGCGAGGACGATTCCGGCGAGTTGGCGTTTAGGCGTCGGGTGTTGTTTTGGATTCGTTTTTGTGCGTTGTTGATTTTATTTCTTGCGATGCTTCGACCGACGATAATTTATACGGCGACGGAGCGTTTATCGTCTTCTCTTGTGTTGTTGCTTGATGATTCTGAGAGTATGTCTCGTGCGGACGAGATTAACGGCAACACGCGATACAAGGTTGCTCTTGACTCGTTATTGAATTCGCGAGTTGTGTTGGGTCGGATTCAGGATTATGCTGATGTCAAGTGTTATAATTTTAATTCGGGATTAGTGCCGTTTCAGATTTTTGGCGGAGTGGTTGAGGGCATGTCGTCGATTCCTAAGGGGCGTGAAACTGCGATTGGTGCGGCGTTGGATTCTGTGCGTGAGCAATTGATCGGCAAGCGTGTTTTGGGGGTGATAATTCTTACGGATGGCAGTCAGCGGACTCGTCCGCCGCGTGATACTTTGCCGCATGACGCCGCTATGCGAATGAGAGATGCGGGAATTACGTTGTATGCGGTGAGGCTTGGCAATGCGGGCGGAAGTTCGGATTTTCGCGATGTTGCGGTAAATGACATGCACGCGAATGACAAGGTTTTTGTAAAAAACGAGTTTCATGTTACGGGGATGATTCGTGTTACGGGATATGCGAATATTTCGATTCCGGTGCAATTATTATTTGAGGACGAGAAGGGCGAGATGAAAGTTGTTGATGAGAAATCGGTTCAAACGTCTAGTGATGATCATCTTATTCCGTACAAGTTATCTTATGCGCCGCAGGGTACGGGTTATTTTAAGTATTCGATAAATGTTCCGACGCAGGACAAGGAGCTTATTGATACGAACAATCGGCAGAGTAATTTTGTTCGGGTGATAGATGGTGGTTTGAAGGTATTATTTATTCAGGGCGAGCGTCATTTTGATCAAGCGCCTCTTAAGCAATCGTTGGATGAATCTGCTGATATAAATGTAACGTATCTTGATGTTCGGGTGGGCAAGTTTAAGGTTATGAATCGTGAGGGTTCGTTTCGGAGTCGTCTTGAGCGTGTAACGCGTGAGCGGGATTCGTGGTTGAATACGGCGTTTGCGAGGGGTGCGTATAATGTTTATATTCTTGACAATCTTGATTCGATAGCGTTTAAGAAAGACGAGCTTCAGGCGTTGGTTGACAGAGTGCGTGAGGGTGCTGGGTTGATTATGCTTGGCGGATTTAATGCGTTTGGTGCTGGCGGTTATGCGGACACTCCGTTGGCGGAGGTTTCGCCGGTAGAGATGCGTGGGGTTGACAGGCAGATGTTGGACTCGCCGATTCGGAAGGATTTGCATTATTGGGATAAGATTCGGATGTTGCCGGTTGGTGCTGATGGTCGGGTTGGCAGTAATTTAACGGCGCATTATATAATGAGGCTAGTGCAGACGACGGAGAAAAACGAGCAATTGTGGCGAGTGTTGCCGGAGTTGCAGGGAGCGAATCGGTTTGATCGGATAAAGTCGAGTGCTACGGTGATTGCGGCGGGGGAGAATGGGGAGCGGTTATTGGTTTCGCAGTTATTTGGACTGGGTCGAGTTTTGGCGTTTGCGGGCGACACTACGTACAGGTGGCGGCTTGCGGGATTTAATGAGGAGCATAAATTATTTTGGCGTCATGTTATTTTGTGGCTTGCGAAGATGGATGACGTTTTTGAAAATGACTGTTATATTACGATGGAGAATGTGCGATTATTACCTGGTGATTTGGCGAAGTTTCAGATTCATTTGAAGTCGTCGAGTGGTGAGGAGGTTAAGGATTTCAAGTCTGAAGTGGTTGTGTATCATCCTGATGGTTTGTGTCGGAGTGTTGTTGTGGTTGATGACGATGGTGTTAAGGCGGGAACGTTTCGGGAAACGGAGCAAGCGGGCGATTATAAGATTGAGGTTAAGATTGACAAGAGTTCGTTGAAAGAGGAATTTCAAAATGGTGTGGCGATAGCGAGATTTATGGTTCAGGATCAGAATTTGGAGTTGGACAGTCCGATAGCGTATCCGAATTTGTTGGACAATATTTCGGCGACGTCTGGTGGAAGAAGTATTGCGCCGGAGCAATTAAATTCTCTCTTGGAGGAACTGTTAAAAAAGACGGACGAATTTATTGAGAGTAGAGAAACGTCAAAGACATTGTATGATGGTTGGTGGTGTTTATTATTTTTCGCGTTGTTATTGTGTACGGAATGGTTTCTAAGAAAGCAATGGGGATTAGTTTGAGAAAAAATTCAAAATTATGTTTTTCAAGAAACATTAAAGACGTGAGGGACATCAGGAACGTCGTTGTTTGAAATCGGAAATTAAAGACTCAAAAGTTGAACGAATCAAAAGACGTAAAATCAAATTCTGAAAAATGGCATAAACCATATAATCGAAATTCATTGATGGAATCTAATTTTAAGAGGAGAATATTTTATGTACGATAAATCTTATCTTTTTGAACGTCCGCTTTCTAAAGAGAATAATTTATTGAAATGTTTTGAAGAAATTCATGACTTTATTTATTCGCACGACGGATTATCAACTCAGCAGACTTTAGAGGAATTTGTTAAGATTCTGTTTGTCAAAATTTTTGACGAGCAATTAAAAGAGAATCAATTTATTATTACAGACGATGAATGGAATCGCGTTAAGTCCGGCGAATACGCAACAAATTTTACAAATCGAATAACTCA
>JAITAZ010000172.1 GCA_031283825.1 Planctomycetaceae bacterium
CCGAAAGGTCGCGTCGGCGTTAGCCGACGGTAAATCTGAATTGATTTTAATTATTGGGAACTTCTAAAAACTAATTTTATTAGGAACGCGGGCGTCCCGCCTGCATGACAAACGCCTAAGTATGCGGTCGAGACGACCGCGTTCCTAATAAAAATAAATTTTACATGAGGTTTTTAGAAGTTCCCTCTTGTCGAATCCATTTTATCGTTGCCTTCGGCAACGCGACCTTTCGGCGAAAGGGCGCAAGCCGTTTTGTAAAATTGAAATTTGCTGTCGCCATTACAGGGCTTCGTTTGTCGTGGAAATACTAACGTTGGGCGTTGCTCTACGCTATTGCTAATTGCCCTTTCAGAGCGTAGGATTTTTTTCTTGTGAGCGTGTGCGGTTACAAAAAAATAATATGGTTTAAAAAAGCCAATAATAATTTTTTGGGGGGACTTAGGGGACATTGGGGACGCTGGGGACGTTGGGGACGTTCTTGTTTGAAATCTGGGATTGATGGCTCGGCGGGGGACAAAATTTAAAGAAAAAAAATTTCTCTTTTTTAAAAGCTGTTTTTTTCTGTTGAGTCGTTAATCATGGTTTTTAAATTAGTGTGTCCCCAGTGTCCCCTAAGTCCCCTTTGTCTCCAATGTCCCCCCAAAAAATAATATGGTTTTTTAAAAAAACGTGAATGGTTACTAATTTTATACGATACCCGCACATCAAATAACAGCGAATATCAATTGAATGATTTACGATAAGAGCAGTTTATCTTTTTTTATAAACTCGTCAAGCGTCCAAGAAAATGAGAATTAAAATGAAGAATGTCTTTTTATTTGTCTCCGAAATATTATCAAGAATTTTATACTTTATCTTGTTTTTATTTTATAATTTTATGCTGTAATTTTTGTAACGATTATTTTTTTGATCGTTCTTTATCGATGGCTTCGGTTAATCTTTGGATTGATTCTGCGTCTCTTTTCATGACTTCTTTGAAGTATTGTACGAGCGATTGTTGAATTGATTCTGATTCAATAATTCTTCCTTTGAGCGGGACGTCGAATCGTCCTAGATCGCCCCAGATTCTGTAGCCGAATGAACGGATTGTTTCAGATTTCTCGTTTAACAATATTTGCAACGCCGCCTCAAGGTTGATATTTTTTTTGTTGAAAATATTCATACACGCCGATTCAATTTGTTTGCCTTCCTCCGGCACAGAAATTCGACGTAACCAATTCGGATGATTCCTTATTATTCCGCGATCAGATCGCCCTTCTGTCAAGACTATACTCATATCGCTTTTTGTAACAAACGGCGCGTTTTGTTTTGCAGGCAACCATGAAATCGATTCTTGCGGGTCTGGCAACAAACCAATAATCGGATTCATGCCGACTTGAATTTCAGACGATAATCCATTGGTCGAATTCGAATTTGTCTGACCCGAATCAGCTTGCGTCGGCGTCCGTGAAACTTCTGCAAAAGTATCAACAAACGCAACGCTTTTTGTTCCATTAAATCCGACTGTCGCCTCGCCGCGTTCTGTGCAAATTCTAATCGACTTGACCTGTTTTATCGCCGCAGAATGATCGTAACTTGCACGAATTATCAATCGTCCGTAATCAATATAAATCGCCGCAACTCCATTGTTTGACGGCAAAACAGATATTTTAGAATCGCCAATCATTTCAATTATAAAATCGTCGGCGAGATTAATATCGGCGCGAAACGGCGCGGAAGTCAAAACGTATTGATTCGCGTGAAGCTCAAATTGATTCGACTCAAACCGCCATTGAGATTCAGACGTATCGGCGGTAAAAATTACCATCGGGTCTTTGGTCGCGAGAACCGTTCCCAACGCTCTGACATTTTTCGTAACGGAAATTCCATTTTGATTTTCAACCCGTAAATCGCCGGATTTGTCCAAGTTATTATTGACCTGAACAATCCGCGTATCCGCATGATTGTTTTCTCCTCCGGCATAAACGACAGATAAATTATCGTTACGATTATTCTCCGAATCGTTAATATTTTTTACGTTATATCTATAATTTGGAATTTGCATTTTCCACGCACTTGAATCAAGGATTTTGGTTTCGGGTTGTTTTTCTTCGCGAAATTTAATTTCTGTTTCGTTGACATCTTTGGGTTCAGGTTTTGGCGTCGGCGGATTTAACGGTTGCGGATTGACGAGTTCGTTTGAGTTTGCAGTCGGCAATGTTGTCGTCGTTGTTGTCGTCGTTGTAGTTGTTGATTCAGGCGGAGTCGAAGTTACAGCAGAGTCGTTAATTTCGTCGGAGTTAGACATTGACTCTGCTTGAAACGGAAAAACTGCTGACACTTTTGAAGACTGTAGAGTCGTTTCAGGAGTCGTCGAAGTTTTTGAAGTTTTTGGAGTTTTTGAAGTCGTTGGAGTTTTTGGAGTTTTTGGAGTCGTTGGAGTCGATGGAGTCGTTATTGGAGTTGGCGGCGTAGAGTTGAATGGATCGATTTGCGGTTCAGGAGTTGACGCGATATTATTATTCGTAACGAAAATTGGCAAGGGTAAAGGTTGAGCGGACAAATTTTGAGTTTCTGCCGATTTATGAAATTCGGGCGTGATTTTTGTTTCGTTAAGCTGATTGATTTCGTTAGATTCTTCATTTTCAAATTTATCGGCGGACGTAATTTTTTCGTCGTTTAATTCGTCGTTAGAAGTTGAAACGGTACGAATTACGTTTTGTTCAGATTTGTGAATATTTTGCGTCGGCGTTTGATTTAATTTGATTTCTGATTCGGTTTTATAAGTTTCGGTTTGATTATTTTTGGGTTGTTCTATATTTTGCGTATTGAGATTTTTATTATTATTGTCGGCGAATTGTTCGAAATTATTTTTTTGCGTATTGAAATTATCGTTACGATAATTCAGAAACAGCAAAACAATAACGATTATTACGGCAACAATTGCCGCTGCATCGCGAATTGGTTTTCGCGGCGTTTCGTTTGTATTTTTTTCGGATTCATTTTTTTTATTTTGTTCGTTTTTTTGCGATAGTTTGATTATGTTTTGTTCGTTTTGCGGATTTTGAATATTGTTACGAACAGAATTTTCATAATAATTATTGCTATAATTCTCGCCTATATTTTGAGCGGCTTGAGATTGCATCGTTTGAGTGTCAACTTGCGATAAATGTTGAGAAACCTGTTGAGAAACCTGTTGAGAAATAGGTTGCGAAATCGGTTGAGAAACAGACGGCGGCGCGTGGAATTGCTGAAATGAAATAAACTGATTTTCATTTTCGTAACGATTATTCAGATGTTGAAATTTTTGGAATAGGTCGTAGCATCTGAACCGGCATTCTCGGCTTATTCTTGCCGGCTCTCCGAGAACGTTTGAGATAATCTGATGTACAGACGCTACTTCGGCGAGATATTTATCTGACGATAGACAAAAGT
>JAITAZ010000190.1 GCA_031283825.1 Planctomycetaceae bacterium
CCCGGGCAGCCTGAACCGTATTTTTCTTTGACCGCCTCCGTTAAATCAATTCCCTTGACATTGGCAATTGTCGTCAACCATGCAATCACATCGGCAAACTCGCCCCGTAACTCTGCATCCGTTCCAGACCTTATCGCCGCCGCTAACTCGCCGACCTCTTCCATCAACCATAAAAAAGTCGCCTCCGCGCCACGCTCAAAATCCTTTTCAAAGTACATCTTTCGAATAAGACTCTGAAAATCTGATATAGTTATTTCTGTCATATAATTTTGTAATATTTCTGTGGGATACTTAAAAAGCCGAATGGTGCTAACTAAAAAAATAAAGTAACCGTTCACGGGTTTTTAAATTCGGATTTGAATTGCTAAACCCAATGTAGAGACGCAATGCCTTGCGTCTCTATCGATGATCTTTTGATCGAACAATGAGACGCAAGGCATTGCGTCTCTACGATTGCTAATTTGTAACTATTCGCGTTTGAATTTTTCGATAAAAAAATAAAAAATTTCGTGAACGGTTACAAAATAAAACTCGCAGCAAGTACGTAACATGAGTGCATAATTACAACTTTTTTATTACTTCCGCTTTTTTATTACTTTTGTCAATTTATTCTGCTGAAAAAATTAATTTTGTGGGATTGTTATTTTTTCTTTTGATAAACTTGAATTGGTATTTTCTTTATTAAACGAAATCTGAATAATTTTCGACTTGCCCGCAAGGGACGGATAACGCGGGTCGGTATTTATAATTACGCCTTCCGACTCATTTTCTAATTCGTTTTCCAAATTATTCTGAATCGGCAGTTTGTTCGACTCTATGCGTTTCTCCATCGATTTGTTGTTGTCTTGATTGCTTCTTGTCAATTTCATGTTGGTAAAATTCTGACTCTCATAAATCAATTGACGACACGAATCGCCATTATCACAATCAATCTCTCCGCAACTTGAACATGTCGTTTTTTTCTTGCCCCTCTTAAACAACGTTAAAATACAATCAGGAATCAAACACGAAAACATCCGCTTCGAATCGCAACAACACGGATAACAATAACACTCCACACAACACGGCATTTCAAAACTCTCCGCATTACTTACGTTATTCGCATTATTCGCGTAAGCATATTCTCTCTCTACCGAAATTTTATCGTCATCCGCATAACAACCGCCCCGCGAACTGAACAATAATCTATCGCTTCCAAGATCGTCGCCCCAAACCGGTAAAGCGTTTTTAGTCGGCGGACGTTTCTTTATCAAATTGCGAATAAATATCGCCGGATCACGCGCAATCTCGTCGGTGAATACTCGCAAATTAGTCGAAATCGGCTTGATGTCCGTGCGAATCAAAAGATTAACCTCCCGCGTTATTTTTTCAACATTGTCAAGCGTCAATAATAACTTCCGATACGCCTCCGGATCATTCAGAATTTTTCCCAACGTGCCTTCCGTATTCTGAAACGTCTTGAATACAATAATAAGTTCGTCAAATAACGATTGCAACTTCGACGACGTAACCCTGACCGATTCCATAATCGCCGGAACGTCGCCTTTCGCCTTGTCGGTAATTTTCGTTACATTATTTATTACATGATCAATCTTGTTCAACGATTCATTTCCGTGTTGTATAAATCCTCGCCCGTCAGAGAGCAACACCTCCGCATTTGCGAAAATTGCTTGAGACTTGTTCAGTATCGACGGCAATGAACTAACGATCTGCTTTATGTCTTTTTGCAAATTCGGATCATTTATAAGACCACTCGTCTGATTAGAAAAAGACCGAATCGACGTCATCGTTTGCTGCAATTCCGCAACAACTTCGTCTATTCTATCATGCCGGACTTTGGCGTCTTCAGGAGAACCAATAATTATATTCGCCCTGTCAACAAACTCGCCAATCCGCTCAACCGCTACGCCAATAACTTGCAGCGTCTTGTTCAAATCGCCCTCAAGATTAGTAAAACTCCGCAAAATATCGCTCGATTCACGACCAACCAACGGCGGCGAATCCGCGCCGACAAGCTCTATTTTCCCCTTGTAATTTATGTCCTTGACAAACTCCAACGTCGCATCGCCCATTATCACCGTTTGACGCACTCGACACTCCTCATTCGTGTAAATCTTACGAGATAAAGGAAGACGAATAGTAATTTCCACCTCCCGATCTTCATCCACAAGCTCAACATTAGTTACCACGCCAATCTTGACCCCATTCTTGTAAACCGGCGAACGCTTCGCTATTCCGGGAGTTCGCTGAAAACGCACCTTAATCGTGTACTCATCGCCAAAATTAACGCTCTCGCCCTTGCCAAAATATATCGCCAAAACTATCAAACTAATAATCGCCGCAAGCACCGTTACGCCAACCCATAATTCTTTATGTTTATTATCCATACTAGTAATTAATGTTAGTGATTGTTTTGTAAAACTTGGATTATTTGTAACCGTTCACGGTTTTTTAAAAAACCATGATTAACGACTCAACAGAAAAAAACAGCTTTTAACAAAGAGAAATTTTTTTCTTTAAATTTTGTCCCCCGCCGAGTCATCAATCCCAGATCTCAAACAAGAACGTCCCCAGCGTCTCCAATGTCCCCTAAGTCCCCTCCAAAAAAATTATCTTTGGCTTTCTAAAACCATATTATTTTTTTCTTGTGAACGGTTACATAAAAATTACGTTGATGATATTTTACAAATCTGTTTTCAACTATTAACTCTGCTAAAGCTCAAACGCTAATAAATTCTCTGACTCGATTATCGTTACAATTAATAAATTTTTCTATATCTCCGTCGAATATAATTTGTTTTTCGCCGCGATTTAACTTTGCTAGAGGATAAAGCATTATCACTCTACTAGCAACTTTTAAAACCGATTTTATGTCATGCGTAACAAGTATGCTTGTTACATTATGATTTTTATGAGCGTTTATAATCAATTCGTTTATTACGTTGCTCATTATTGGGTCAAGACCGGTAGTTGGTTCGTCGTAGAGAATAATTTCCGGCTCAAGTGCTAAAGCTCTCGCGAATCCTACTCGTTTTCTCATTCCTCCCGACAACTCTGCCGGCTTGCGATTTATAATTTGCTCCGATAAACCAACTTCATTGAGTAAATTTTTTACTATTTCTTTTATTTCTTTTTTCGTTTTATTCGAATGCTGAGTAAGAGGAAAAGCAATGTTTTCGCCAATAGTCATACTGTCAAATAACGCCGCTTGTTGAAATACAAATCCATATCGAGTACGAATTTGTGCAAGTTCAAAATAAGTCAATTCGCTTAAATCACGTCCGTCGAAAATTACATTTCCTTTATCCGGCTTGAAAAGTCTAATCATTGTTTTGAGCAACACGGTTTTTCCGCATCCGCTTTCTCCGATAATTGCAACCGTTTCGCCGCCGTCAATTGTCAAGCTAATGTCGCGCAATACCATTGTCGAATCCGACATCTGATTTGTCTGCTGATTCGACGTCAATGTCGAGGTTGAAGTCGAAGTCGATAGCGAAGTCGAATTTGATGCGGAGTCAAAATATTTGCTGACATTCTGAATCAAAAGCAACGGATATTCCAAATTGATATTTTGATTTGTTTCCATGAAATTTTTTGTAACTGCTCAGTAAGATTTTTAAACACCGGATTATTCAAATACGACAAACTAAAACGAATAATTGCAATTCAATCAACTAACTAACTTAAAATTGACTTCCTCCAAACGTGCCTGACGATAACCCGAACATTGATTGTAATCGGTCAATAAATATTCCTAGTATCAAGTCGATAAATAATATTGCTACAAAAGATAACACAAACGATTGAGTCGCGGCTTTTCCAACTCCCTCTGCTCCGTTTTCACAACGAAAACCCTGATAACAACTTATCAAAGCAATAATACCTCCAAAAAAAATGCTTTTGAACATTCCCGCCAACACGTCAAAAGGACCGACTAAAGTTTTTCCATGTTCCCAATAAAAGTGGTCGTCGATTCCTAGAATTTTTGTACAATAAATTGCGCCTCCGAATACTCCCATGAAATCCGCGATTACCGTTAACGCCGGAATCAAAAATAACGCGGCAAGAAAACGCGGAACAACAAGGTAATGAATCGGACTCGTTCCTAAACTCGCCAACGCTTCAATCTGTTCGCTCACTCGCATTGACCCGATTTCTGCCGCTATTGAACTCCCAACTCGCCCTGCAAGCATTGTCGCCGCAAGCACCGGACCAAGTTCGCGAACCAACGAAAAACTAATCACTCCGCCAAGCGCAGCCTCTATGCCAATCGCCTTAAATTGAGAATATGTCTGAACCGCAAGCACCATTCCAATAAACATTCCCGTAAGCATCACCACCGGCAAACTCAAAACCCCAATCGAATAAAACGAATGCGTAAGAACATCCCAACGCGGACGCCGCCAACAAAGCCAAATAAACGTATAACAACAAAAATTCGTAAAATCGCCAAGCCGCTCTATCTGCCCAGCGAACATATCGACAAGCGCGTTAGGTTTGTTCGGTTCGTCTGTCGTATCTTCCGAATCGGAATTTATCGGTTCGATAATTTCATCTTTCGTTTGAGTTGTGGTTATCGTTGTTTCAACCATAAGGACATTAAACGATCCGTAATTTAAATCTTACGGTTAATAAAGGTCGCACTTGCAGGGTAAATATTCTGGTGTAGTTGTATTAGCGGGAAATTTGATTTTTCATAATATTTCAGCGGAATATTACAAGAAAAACTCCTTTATCTGTTATCGACCAATTCGGTATTTAACGATTAGTAAACTTTTAACGATTTTTCCAGTAATTCGTATTGCATTTAAGAGTAAACCAGAATTTATTTTGAGAATATTATGTCGTTAGACGACAGAATTGTTAAAAGAGAATAAAAGCCAATGGGAATCTCTAAAAATTAAAAATTTATTTTAAACCACAGAGTTCACAGAGAAGTTTTTTAAAAATTAGTAATATATCAGTGGAATAATTGTAACAGCATTGTATTTTCGTTGAATCGTAGATTCTTCAGTCCCGCTAGGGACGACACTTTATTAACCGTATGCTTTAGCATACGGTAAAGT
>JAITAZ010000331.1 GCA_031283825.1 Planctomycetaceae bacterium
ATAACAACTCAAGAGGTTATTCATTGGGAAATCTCTAAAAATTAATTTTTAACCACAGAGGACACAGAGAAAATTTTAATTTGAATCAAACATAATTTAAATTTATTAAAGTAAAAAAAATTACGGATTTAAATCAAAATTTAATTTAATTTTTAAAAAATATTCTCTCTGTGAACTCTGTGGTTAATAAAAAAACGAGTTTTTAGAAATTCCCCTAATATTTTATCGGCGGCATATTGACCTTTTATTTATCGTACAGTTTTTTTCCGTTGGCGATTGCTTGACGAAATTCTTTTTCTCGGATTCGGGTTTGTTGATATTTTTTTTCTCTCCATGCGTCTATTTCGCAATATTTGAATCCTTCAGACTCGTTGCGTCCGTTTTGCTTTATTCGCTCTACGCCAGTTTGGATTATTTGTAACGCTTGAAATCTCGACAACTCCGAAGTCAACCCGCTCAACAACGGACTCCTCGACGGCTCGTCAAAATTTATACTCGTAAACGCTTTTAAAAATATTGCGTCGCGCGAATTCAATTGCTCTTTTTCATCAACATAAGTCGGAATATCATAATATCTCACCCCGCTCTGCACGAAAATTTTTTGTCCCGTTAATTGCTCCAACCGCCGAATCTCCATCGTCGTTAATGGACAACGTCCATACGGATTATCATAATAAGAAGTCGCATAGTCTGGATAATACGGCGCATTCAGATCAATCCACTCAACCACCTTGCGAAACGCATCCGAATCTTTCTCCTTGAGATTAATCCCCTCGTGATTAGTCGTAATAAACGGATAAATCCGACTCGCAATCGCTCCCCAACTTTTAGCGTCAAGATGTCTCGCCGGTCCGCTGCCGACAACTTTAATCCAATGTTTCGCCCAAAGCTCGCAATAAGATCGATTAAACACAACCCCAATCCCGCCCGTTAAATTTAACTTTCGACCCTCCGGCTTTTCATCATTATGACAACTCACACAATACTCGTCCCAAACAGGTTGAACATTGTCAAAATAAGAATAAGACTTGACAGAATCCGATAACTTCATAACTTGCCTCGACTGTATCGAAATATTTTTTGACGCCGCCGCCGTCGCCGTCGCCGATAATCTATCTTCATGACATCCCGTACAAGCGTTTATCTCTCCGGGTTGAACATAAGTTCCGCTACGCATCGACTGCAACATGACTCCGTCCTTGTCAAGCAACTGAAAGAACACAAATCTCTCCGCCGGAACTTCAAATATTGCCGAACCATCAACATTAACCGGAACAATTCCAAGAACTCGTTTATTCATTAACTCGTCCCAATTGACCGCCGGCGCAACCGTTGAAAGTAACGCGCCCTTCGACCAAAACCGTTTCTCCGGCGACTCGACAACCCGCAAATATTTCACCTCGCCCCGCTTAATATTTTTCAAATGCGTCCCCTGATAAACGTCTTGAACATAAAACGTTCCGCTCTCGCTGACAAAATCCCGCCGAAACGGTATCGCTACCGGACGTTTGCGTTTGACTAAAGGAATAGGTTCGTAACAACCGTAATTTTTATCTTCGTAAATCAGATTGCCGCTTTTGTCAACTAGTCCGAGATATAAACCGGTTTTTTCATTGTTCGGACGAATCATTTGAACGTATAGAATTTTCTCCTCACTCAAAGCGTACGGACTAGCAATCCGCCGTTTCATCGAATTGCCAAGAATATCAGGATTGAAACTCGGATAATTAACGTCTCCAATAAGTTTGCGAAGATGACTATCCCAAATTCGATACACGGGTTTTTCGCCGTCGATTCCGCGTTTACGATCAAGCATTACCAACGCGCCCCAAGAACGATCATGACAAGCGGCAAAAATACACGTAATCATGTCGCTATTTGGAATCGGTCGAGCGTCGATAACCGCGCCGGGTGACGGCGTGTTGTTGCCATAATAAACGGCATGATTCGTGCCGTCAGGATTACATGTCCAGAGCGATTGAGTATCTCCGAAATTTCGATCAACGTATTCCCAACGGTCATACAAAATACGTCCGTCCGGCAACATTCGACCGCGCGAGTCAAACAACGTATTTTTACTAATCTGATAAATATTCGCTCCGTCAGATTCCATTCGATAAAGATTCGCCATAATATGCCGATTACAACCGCAATATTTAGGCTCGCGAGTCGAAGAAAAACCAATGTGATCATCCGCAAGATAAAACGGAAATAAATCATCAACGTCTTTAGCAAACGTGAGCTGTTTAACAGCTCGGTCGTTCAAATTCATTTCGTAGATATGATACGAATCGTTAGAATCTTTTCGCATTGAGAATACAATTTTTTTAGCGTCCCAGTGAATATCTGGGTCTCGAATAACGCCGGTTTGAGTTTCGAGCAAAGTCTCAACGACTCCGTCGGAGTACCGTAATTTTAACGCGCCGCCGGAAGTAAATTTACCGTCGTTATGTTCGTTTTGGGCGGAAGGAAAAAATGTCGCGGTATTATGATGATCACGCTGATACTGATTCCGAACAACAAAAATAATCGGCGGAAGTCCCCATTGATCAGGAATACGAGCGTCGTCTAATTTATCCGCCGCAAACAACGTTGTAGGCAAACAAATAATCGTAACAAAAAATAAACAAATTAGTAATGACGTCATTTTAAACCTCAACTTTCTGTAAAATTTTTTTGAAATATAAACTCAAAAAATAATATTTTAGCGGACATTTTTTTAAGAGTTTTTGCACAAATAAAGTATTCAAAAGTAGTATCGTATATTTTTATAATTTGTTATAAACGACGTAACTATATCAAAATTTATACGATTGGTCAACAATAGCATTTTTATTTATCGTAAAGAAGGCAATCATTCACGGTTTTTTAAATTCCGAATTTTAAAACCGTGAACGGGTACATTTATTTTAACTATTTGTAACGTTCACAAAGCGTCATTTGTCTATCTGTGTTTAAAAATCCTGTAATATCTCAGTGGAATATTTGTTTTGTCTGTTGAGCCGCGTTTTAAA
>JAITAZ010000380.1 GCA_031283825.1 Planctomycetaceae bacterium
TATTGTGAAAAAATTCTGCTGCATCGTTTTATAAATTATTCCAATTTTTTAAACTTTGCCATGTAGTTAAACTTTACCGTCTGTGAAATGGGAATAAATGGAAAGATCGGTAAAAAGAATAAACTCGCGTAATGTTATTGTCGAAAACAAGCCAAAAGAGGGATCAATACAGGTATGTTGCGCCTATTGTGAAATAATTTGAAAAATACGCCAAACGTAAATTCGTATTTCCGAAATTCGGCGTATCAGTCAAAAGCTGAAAATCAGAATAAATCGCAATTTTAAATCGCCGCAACCTTACGCTGTTAAGATGAATTAAGATGAGGAGTCTGTTTTCCAAATTGGAGGGGAGTAAATTAGGATGAAAGTTTTTCATTGGTTTTGGGTTTTAGTTTTCGCAGTCTTATTTCAAGGCGAAATATTACTTTACGGAGAAACCGTAACTAGCGAAATATCAAAAGCGAAAAATAATACGGTAAAAAATTCTACCGTCAACACAAATGCCGAACAAAAAAATTCAACTCAAACGAATTCCGAAAGAGTTGCTGTCGGTAATTTCGACAAGATTTTCGGCAAAATACCGGAACTCGTTTTACCCGATAATAATAACGTAACCGAAATCGGGGAAAACGAAATTGTATTTGCGCCTGATCCTAATAATCCTAATATCGTCTATCCGAATCAGCCCAAAATCAAACGCAGTTCAAAAAAAACATCGCCGAATAATAATTTTGACATACTAAAAAAACCGATCTCAATTACGCCAAATCTATTCAAAAAAACTAACAATACCAATAACATTAACAATAATAATATCAACCAATTCGATAACGCATATCAACCAATTGAAATTACTCAAGAATTTAGTAATTACAATAATTACCTTTACTCCTCGCCCCGTCCCAATCGACGTAGATTGGCAGTGTTATTCGATCCGATCTGCGAAACGCTTACCGACATAATGGAACTCGGCGTAGTCGATCATTCTTATACTCCCGACTACTGGGATTACCCCAAAGGCATACAGCATTATCCAGTAACGGCGAATCCTCCGGCGTATTATTCTTACAAAAACAGAATTCATCCTCATATTCATCCTTTGACGGCGGCAGATAAATTTTACGAAGAACAAGACAGTTTTCTACTTGGAGTCAATGGTACATTTGTCGGCAAAGAGGGCGTATTGGTTGACAGCGAAGGAGTCCCGATTGGCACAAGATTAAGTTTCGACGGCGTTTTGTTAGCGTCGGACGGTTCGCAACTTGGAATTCGTCTTGGGCGGCGGTGTCGTCTATTTCGTTCTGACAACGGAGATCAAATTCCGAATGCAGGTTTTCGTTTGAGCAAAGAAGGATTTCTATTATCGCGCGAAGGTTCTCCGTTGGGTTCGTCTGGATTCCAAATCGGACGACGCGGAATACTGATTGCACCGAATGGAACGCCGACAGGTATTTCGCTAGTTAACGGGACGCTTGTAGGCTATGACAGCGAACCGCTTGGAGCGAATAGTTATCAAGCGATTGCGGGAGGAGTGTTGCTTGGAACTGATGGAATTCCGATTGGTTATAGAATTTTGCCGGACGGTTTGGTAACGCGGTTTGACGGCGTTCCGATATTGTCGAATAGTTTTCGACGCGGCAGAAATGGAATTATTCTTACGCCGGACGGTACGCCGGTAGGACCGCCCGGAATTCGACTCAATCAGAATGGGGCGTTGATTAGTCCAGATGGTTTTCCTGTTGGCTCGAATGTAGTTAGTCTTTCTACTAACTCTCCGCAGTTTTCAGGACGTCCAGATTTAGCGTCCGGACAAGGTAAAGGTAAAGATCAAGGTCAAAGCGGCGATGTCCGTAATTTTTTCAGACTTGGCGAAAAGGACGAGATTTTGAGTCCGGACGGCAAACACACTGGTTTGATTTTGGGCAAGGACGGTTCGATTTTGAATTTATCGGGTCGGTCGTTGGGATTGAGTGTTTCAAAAGACGGAGTATTGCAAGGAACGGACGGACAATCGACTCGCTCGCGTCGAATTCCGGGCGGAATTTTGCTAGGAACTGACGGAACGCCGACAGGAATAAGACTTGCCGAAGACGGTTCAACTCTTCTTAGTCCGACGGGGCGTCGATTGGGCGTAAGGCTTGGTCGCGAAGGCGCGTTGCTCGGAATAGACAACAAACCGATTAGCGGTTCGGCGGTGAATTTTAGAGTCGGCATGAATAATCCGCTTCGGATTGGTCGAAACAATATAATTCTGGATTCGCAAGGACGCAACACCGGTTTGAGAATCAGCCGAAACGGTACTCTTCTCGACTCGGCGGGACGTCAAATTGGGCTGCGAATTTCAGACGACGGAGTTTTGCAAGGCATGGATGGTCAACCGACGCGAGTTAAAAATATCGCCGGAGGAATCTTACTTGGAACAAACCGAATGCCGACCGGCTTACGGCTTGGCGCAGACGGCGCAACGATTATTAGTCCGAATGGAATTTCGCTTGGAATAAAATTAGATCAAAATGGTTCTTTATTAGGGAACGATAATTCGCCGCTTGGCGCGAATGCTTTGAGTTTTGTGCCGGGTTCGAATATTCCTCTTCGCGTGGGTCGAAATAATGCCGTGTTGGATGCGGAAGGTCGCGAGACAGGACTGCGAATCAATCCCGACGGAACGTTAATTTCAGATTCGACTGGACAACCGATTGGGGCAAAAATCTCGCCGACTGGAGTTTTGCAAGATTCAAATAATAATCCGATTGCTAGTACAAATGCAGGCGAAAGTAATTATCGAACCAACGCCGCCGGAGAGTTGCTCGGATCAAATGGAAAATCAACGTACTTGAAATTAAACGCTGACGGAAGAACGTTAGTTTCGCCTAATGGTCGATCACTTGGATTGCGGCTAGGTCAAAACGGAACATTGCTAGGAACTGACAATCAGCCGATTGGCAACAATGCTTTGAGCTTTTTGCCGTCGCCTAATAATCCGCTTCGAGTCGGCAGGAACAATTCTATTATTGATTCGGAAGGACGAAACACCGGATTAAGAATTGGTCGAAACGGAGAACTTTTAGATTCGGAAAGTCGTCCGATTGGCATTACGATTTCACGAGATGGATTTTTACAAGGAATGGACGGGAATCGTTTGTCAATAAATGATATTGTCGAAGCGGACATTGCAAGAGACGTAAATGGATTACAGATTGGAAATGACGGTTCGTTGTTGCGAAATGATGGAAATCCGTCGGGGATTCGTTTAGGCGATAACGGTTTGATGTTGAGTCCGAATGGAGCGCCGATTGGATTATTTTTGTCGGACAATGGCGTTTTGTTTACGCCGGATGGTTTTCCGATTGGTTCGCGTTTAGGATTAGGTTCAAGATTCGGCGGATCGAGATTTGGCGGAAACGGCAGAGGATTCGGCGGCGCGGCGGGTTCGCCGTATCCAGCTAATGCGATTCGACGTGATAGAAACAACAGGATAATTGGTTCTAGCGGGATACAAACGAGACTTCAACTTGGCAACAATAACAGTTTGCTTGGTGCGAATGGAGAACCGTTAGGATTTTTCATCGGACCGAGTGGAGAGTTGCTTGATCAAGCTGGAGTTCCGATGTTGACGAATGGATTTCAAACGACCAATGACGACGTTTTACTTGGAACGGGAGGTTCGCCACTTGGAATGCGTTTGGGCAACAATGGAACGTTGCTTGGGTTGGACGGATCGCAGTTAGGGGTTCAATTGGGTGAAAATGGTACGTTGGTTGCCGCCGACGGTTCGCCGATTGTCGAGCCGATTCCGTCGTATCCTGCCGACATTGCAGGTTCGCCTTACCCGCCGTATCCGCCTTACCCGCCTTATCCGCCGTCTCCGTATTCAGGTTCTCCGTATGTTCCTTCGCCTTATTCTCCTTCTCCTTATTCTCCGTACTCGCCTTATCAGCAACAATATCCTATTATGGACGATCCGAATATGACGCCGTTTGTAGAAACGGGCAACGGTATTGGACGAGTTAGGAATTCGTTGAGAAATGTCAGATATGGAATCCGCACGCTTTTAGCCGCGCCAGATTATATGACGGGAGAACCTCCGCAAATTCCTGAAACGTACACCACAAGAGGTCCTCGTGATTTCTTAAATCCGAATCCGCCAAAAATCGGACCTTGATTTTGGAGAATTTTTTGTAATTATTCACTCATGTTACGTACTTGCTACTCCAGATCAGGTAGGCGACCGTAGGTTCGCGACCTTTCGCCGAAAGGTCGCGTTGCCGAAGGCAACGATAAAATGGATTCGACAATAATAAAATCAATTCAGATTTACAGTCGGCTAACGCCGACGCGACCTTTCGGCGAAAGGTCGCCTACCTGATCTGGGGCGACAAGTGTGTAACATGAGTAGTTAATTTAATGAGTATTGATATTTCACCATTGCGTCTTGGTTCGCTTACGATAAATTTTCCGGCGATACAGGCGGCGTTGAGCGGGTATTCTGATTTGCCGATGCGTATGATTTCGCGTAAATTTGGCGCGGAGTTTACGATAAGCGAGGTATTATTGGATCAATTTATAGTTTCGGTATCGCGTCGTAAGTCTCGTTTTTATTTTGTGGGCGAGGGCGAGCGTCCGTGTGGCGCGCAGATAATGGGGAATGATCCGGAGGTTATGTGTCGTGCGGTTGGGCGATTGATTGAGGTCGGATTTGATTTGATTGATTTGAATTTTGCTTGTCCGGTGAAGAAGGTATTGAGTCGAGGTCGCGGCGGTTGGTTGTTGAGCGAGCCGGAGGTTGCGATTGGAATTATTGAGCGGGTTAGTCGTGCGATTGGCGGCGTTATTCCGTTGACAATAAAGTTGAGAAAGGGGTTTGACGAAACGTCTCGAAGTCGGGAAAATTTTTTTAAGATACTTGACGCCGCTGTGAATTTAGGGGTTTGCGGAGTTACGGTGCATGGTAGAACGGTCAAGCAGCGTTATGAGGGAGAGAGCGATTGGGTGTTTGTTCGCGAGGTGAAAGAGTATCTTTTGGGGCGCGGCGATTCGGGTGTTGCGGTAATTGGAAGCGGCGATCTTTTTGATGCGGAGACGGCGGTATTTCGGTTGAGAAATTCGGGCGTTGATGGAGTTGCGTTGGCGCGAGGTGCTATTGGCAATCCTTGGATTTTTCGTAACATAAAATCAATTTTGGAAGGTCGAGAGCTACCGAATCCGCCGACTATTGAGGAACAGAAGGAGATTTTGAATTTACATTTCGAGTTAGCTGAAAATTTATATGGAGAATCCAGAGCCGCAACAAACATGAGAGCTTTTGCCGTTTATTACAGCAAGTTGCATCCAAACATGCCGCAAGTCAGAGCTGATTTCATAAAAGTAAAAAACTCAACCGATTGGAATAACGTCTTAAAAAAATGGTATTAGAGAAAGAAGAGAAAGAGTTGTAGTAGTTGTAGTTGTTGTAGTAGTTGTTGTCTTTGAGTCGTTAATATTTGATTTCAAACAACAACGTCCCAAATGTCCCCTCTGTCCCCTTTGTCCCCTAAAAAAAAGTTTTTTATACAACTCTACTAAAACGTTTTCTCTCTATTAAACTAAACTATTTTCATTATTAAAAAAACCCATGAGTATTAAATTGATAGCCGAGAGTGGCGTAGTTGGCGCGGGTGGCGCAGGATTTCCGACGCATGTTAAGTTATCGGGTCGGGGTGATGTTGTTGTGGTTAATGCTGCTGAGTGCGAGCCGTTATTACACAAGGACAAAGAGTTGATTCGTTTTTATGCAGACAGATTGATTTCTGGGCTTTCGGTTGCGATGCGTCTTGTTGGCGCGGAGCGTGGAATTTTCGGGGTTAAGCGGAAGTATGTTGACGTGATAGAGCGTTTGAGTTCTGGATTTCGTTCTGGCGGCGGGATGGAGGTGATTCCTCTTGATGACACGTATCCTGCGGGCGACGAGTTGATATTGATTTATGAGACGCTTGGACGAGTTGTTGCTCCTGGCGGGATTCCTATTTCGGTTGGCGCGGTGGTGTTGAATGCGGAGACGGCGTTTAATGTTTCGGCGGCGGTTGAGGGGAAGCCGGTTACGGAGAAATTTATTTCGGTATCTGGTTCTGTTGTTCATCCTTGTACGTTGTGTGTTCCTGTTGGCGTATCGTTGTTTGAGGCGGTAGAGGCGGCGGGCGGGGTAACGATAGACGATCCGGTATTTGTGGTTGGCGGCGCGATGATGGGTTATATTGAGTCGGATTTATCGAAGCCGGTGATAAAGACGACTGGCGGAATTATAGTTTTGCCGAAGGATCATTTTGTGGTTCAGAGGAAGTTGTGGGATTGGGGCAAGGCGAAACGAGTGGGACGGGCGTCGTGTGATCAGTGTAGTTTTTGTACGGAGTTGTGTCCTCGTAATTTGTTGGGTCATCCGATTGAGCCTCATCGGGCGATGCGTAGTTTAGGTTTTAGCGAGAGCGGCAGGTCTGATGTGTTGGGGACTCAATTTTGTTGCGAGTGTAATTTATGTTCGTATTGTTCGTGTCCAGAGGGGCTTGATCCGCGAAGTGTGTGTGCGGAGAACAAGCGTAGAATTTTGGAAGAGTTGCGAGCTGGCGGAAAGCGTTGGGAGAATCCTCCGTTTAGAAAAGAGCGGAGTTCGCAGCATTTTAGGAATCGTAGAATTCCGACGGAGAGATTGATTAGAAAAATTGGTTTATCGAGTTATCCGAACAAGGCTCCGTTGAGTGCAGGGATTTTGTCAACGGACAAGGTAGTGATTCCGTTGAGACAACATATTGGCGTTATATCGACTCCGGTTATAGACAAAGGCGACAAGGTCAACAAGGGTGATTTAATAGCGCGTAAGAGTGAAACCGGCATAGGAGCAAACATCCACGCCTCGATTTCGGGCAAAGTAACAAACGTTTCAAAAGATTTCATAGAAATCAGAGCATAATATACTTTGAGCGAAACAAATGGTTAGGGTTTTTCGATAGAAAATAATGACCAGATTAAAAATTTAGTAATATATCAGTGGAATATTTGTTTTTGTAATTATTATCAATGCGATGAAAGACGAATCTTATTTTTACCTTATTAAAAAACAAACACGGATAATACGGGGAATTTTAAACGCGGATAATACGGATTTGACGGATAAACACGGAGAATGCAAATGAAGCCTTTGTATGGTAGAAATCAATAATTTTAAAGGGATAAAGGGGGGGATGGAAGAAATTATTAAAGACTAACTCAATAATAATTAAGGGAACTTCTAAAAACTAATTTTTGAAGGAACGCGGGCGTCCCGCCTGCATGACAAACGCCTAAATATGCGGTCGAGACGACCGCGATCCTAATAAAAATAAATTTTACGTGAGGTTTTTAGAAGTTCCCTTAATAATTAATATTTTACTTAATAATAAATAAACCTAAATAAATAATATAATTTTATTGATATTAAAATCGTCATTTCCATTCTCCGCGAATATCAGTTGAATCCGTATTATCCGCGTTTAAAAA
>JAITAZ010000381.1 GCA_031283825.1 Planctomycetaceae bacterium
AATAATTAATAATTAATATTTTACTTAATAATAAATAAACCTAAATAAATAATATAATTTTATTGACATTAAAATCGTCATTGCCATTCTCCGCGAATATCCGTTGAATCCGTATTATCCGCGTTTAAAAAATTCCGCTGATATATTACTAAAAATTGAATTTTTAGAGATTCCCATTTTTTGTCAAAAATAAATTTTTAATCTGTCATTATTTTCTACCGAAAAAAAACAAACATTTGTTACTGCTCGAAGTATATCTTACAAGAGTAAACAACCTCCCCCCCTTTTCAATTTTGTTAAAAGAGTAGAATGTTACGCCTTTCGGGGATTTATAAGGTGGAGAATCTCTAAAATTCGTTTTTTTATCAACCTTAGAGTTCATAAAGAGAATTTTAAAAAAATTTTTTTCCTAATATAATTAATTTATCCTTTTAAACAGTTCGCTCTTGAAAATTCGGTTTGAGTCGAATGCTTACTTACTAGCAAGCAAGACTTTTACGCTTTTATGTTACCGAAATTCATTGCGATGCTAGTTGTAACTAATCTAAATCATGGTTTTTCAACCACAGCTTTTGACCGTTTTGCGCGAAGGCTACGCGCTACGGCAATTTTTTAATGATCTTATTGCAGGAATAATTGTCGGCGTTGTTGCTTTGCCACTCGCAATCGCCTTCGGATTGGCGTCTGGAGTTTCTGTCGAACAAGGATTGTACACGGCAATAATTGCAGGATTCATCGTTTCTCTATTTAGCGGTTCACGAGTACAAATTGGAGGACCCACCGGCGCCTTTATCGTTATCGTTTACGGAATAGTTGAATCACAAGGAATTCAAGGACTTTGGGCGGCAACAATCCTTGCCGGAATTATCCTAGCTATAATGGGACTCTCCGGTATGGGAAGTTTAATAAAATATATCCCATACCCCGTAACTTTAGGATTCACCGCTGGAATCGCCGTTGTTATCGCAATGTCGCAAGTCCCTGAATTGTTCGGTTTTCACTGGGAAGAAGGAATAAAAGCGCCTTCCGAATTTATCGGCAAACTCGTTTTTTTCTACAAACATTCAAATTCAATTAACCTTTGGTCAACCGCAATCGCTGCCCTATCAATTTTTATAATATTAGTCTCCCCGCGAATAACAAAAAGAGTTCCGGGTTCGCTATTCGCAGTGTTAATTTGTACCCTAATCGTAACCGTTTTTCATCTGCCCGTTGACACAATTGGTCAATCGTTAGGTCATGCTCCAACAGAATTAAAACTCGGAATCCCGCAATTCTCAACGCCTACAATCGATTGGTCGAAAATTTCGCCGATATTCAGCGCAGCAGTAACAATCGCGATGCTCGGAGCAATTGAATCGCTTTTGTCAGCAGTAGTCGCCGATGGAATGATCGGTACAAAACATAGCTCAAATACAGAATTAGTAGCACAAGGAATCGCCAATATCGTTGTTCCTTTTTTCGGAGGAATTCCAGCAACAGGGGCAATCGCAAGAACCGCAACAAATATTCGTAACGGCGGAAGAACGCCAGTAGCTGGATTGATTCATGCAATTACGCTTTTCGTGATTGTACTATTTTTCGGCAAATATGCGGCAAAAATTCCGTTGGCGGCGCTGGCAGGAATATTGATTACAGTTGCAATTAACATGAGTCAGTGTAGATTATTCTCAAAGGTAATTTTTCGCGCGCCGAAAAGCGATATTGCCGTGATGCTAATAACATTTCTGTTGACGGTTTTTCTCGACTTGACAATAGCGATTCCAGTCGGATTGATACTTGCGTCTTTTCTTTTTATGCGTAGGATGGAAGGCATGTTCGACGCCGGATCTGTCGATAATAGATTGTATAAACTCTGCGATGACGACCCCGACGAAGACCCATTCGCACTACGATTATTCGAGGTGCCAGACGGCGTGCATGTTTACGAAATTTACGGACCATTCTTTTTCGGCGCGGCGTCGAAATTTCAAGCCGCTTTGACAGGAATAAGCTGCCGCGTTATTATCCTGAGAATGAGAAATATGCCAATGATGGATTTAACCGGCGTAAACGTTCTAGAAGAATTACTCAAACACGCCGCAAAAACAAATATGACTATACTACTAACTGGAGTAAAACAACAACCAATGAACGTAATAAAAAAATACGGCGTATTCGAAAGAATCGGTCAAGACCATATATTTAAAACAATTGTAGAAGCTCTGCCCGCCGCCGCCGAAATCGTCGAACAAGAATTAACTATAGAAAAAGCTTTATCAAAAACAAAAAACATAACCTACGGGAATCTCTAAAAATTAATTTTAAACCACAGAGAACACAGAGAAAATTTTAATTTGAATCAAAACATAATTTAAATTTATTAAAATCATAATTTTGAATTTAAAAAATCAAATGCAAATTACAAAATCGACGCGGATTGGTTGGATAGGTACTGGGATAATGGGGCGTAGTATGGCGGGTCATATTTTGCGCGGAGGTTATTCTCTTTTTGTTTATAATCGAACTCGTTCTAAGGCTGCGGAGTTGATTGACGGCGGCGCGGTTTGGTGCGATTCTCCTTGTGAAATCGCTGAAAAATCCGATGTCGTTTTTACTATGGTCGGTTATCCGCAAGACGTAGAAGAAACTATACTCGGCAATAAAGGAATTATCGTTACATTAAAGTCCGGCGGAATAATCGTTGACATGACAACAAGTTCGCCAACATTAGCAAAGAAAATTGAATCAATTACGTCAAGACACGGGATATTTGCAATCGACGCGCCAGTTTCAGGCGGAGATTCCGGCGCAAAAAACGCAACGCTCTCAATTATGATCGGAGGAAATAAACAAATCGCCGATTCATTAAATCCTATCTGGAATTTAATCGGAAAAACTATCGTTTATCATGGAGAATCCGGCGCAGGACAATACGCGAAAATTGTAAATCAAATTCTTATCGCAGGAAACATGATCGGACTCTGCGAAGCATTGTTATTCGCGTACAGAAGCAATTTAGATTTAGAGAAAGTTTTGCAATCTGTTTCAACTGGTGCAGCGGGAAGTTGGTCGCTTTCAAATATTGCGCCAAGAATAATACGAAACGATTTCAATCCCGGATTTTTTATTGAGCATTTCGTAAAAGATATAGGAATCGCTCTCGATGAATCAAAAAGAATGAATCTTTCGTTGCCCGGTTTAGCTTTAGTCGAACAATTTTATGTCGCCGCAAAATCAAAAGGATACGGAAAAAACGGAACTCAAGCGTTACTAAAAGTTCTCGCTGAATTAAATAATTTCGATCTAAATAAAAAAGTAACATTTTAGCCGTAGTTTTTTTGTAACTCATGTTACGCAGTAGTTGTCCGTCAGTAGGCGGTAATAGATCAGGTTGATCACCGATCAGGTAGGCGACCGTAGGTTCGCAACCTTTCGCCGACAATCATTGATCTGGTAGGCGACCTTTCGCCGAAAGGTCGCGTTGCCGAAGGCAACGATA
>JAITAZ010000394.1 GCA_031283825.1 Planctomycetaceae bacterium
AATAAATAATATAATTTTATTGATATTAAAATCGTCATTGCCATTTTCCGCGAATATCCGTTGAATCCGTATTATCCGCGTTTAAAAATTCCCCGTATTATCCGCGTTTAAAAAATTCCCGTATTATCCGCGTTTAAAACCGTGAACGGTTACAATATTTTTAATAGGAACGTGGTCGTCTTGACTGCATTTTTAGGCGTTTTTTGCCAACAAATAATGCAGGCGAGACGCTTGCGTTCCTCTCAAATTATTTTTTAGAATTTGCCCGTATATACTACTCAATTATGAAATATTTATTCGCGTTATTTTTTTTAATTTTATTTCTTTGTTCAATTGTTTTGGCAGATACGGATAATATCGCCGATTCGATTCCTGATTCGATTCCTGCTCTGAAAACGGATAAAGATTTTATTGACTCTAAATCGTGCGTTGAATGTCATTCAGATATTTACGATCAATGGAAAAAATGCGATCACGCCAACTCGATGAAACACGCAGACGAAAAAAATATTTTAGCCGACTTCAATAACGTTACATTTATTCATGTCGGATTCGACGATATTCTACTTCTAAACGACGACGAAATTAAATCTCTGATCAATACAATCGAAAATACTCCGACAATTTTTGATCCGAAAAAAGAATACGCTAACAATCAAAGTTATCCGAATTATCGTTACAATATTGCCGGACGTAAAACAATCGGCTCGCCTTTCGGTGCAACTCTTGCCGATCTCGTTACCGCTACATTCGACGCGAAACTTGGAATCCTCGACCGTCTCCGAAAAAATATGTCCGCCCAGACTCAACGCGAATTCGACGACGAATTAAAATTCCAAAAAAGCCTAAAATTCCAGCGTCCTAGCAATATTTCAATCGCCCATGACAGAATCGCGAATGTTTTACGTCAACTGATCAAAGATAAAAAAATTACGACAAATTGCGGTACGAAATTCTACATGTTTCGTCAAAATAATAAATTCAAAATCAATACGGATATTGGCGAATTTGAAATTAAATTCACGCTCGGAATCAGACCTTTACAACAATATCTAGTCGCAACCGGCAACGGCAAATTGCAAGTTTTGCCCGTCGCGTGGGACGTCAACTCTAAACGCTGGTTTCATGTTTATCCAAAAGAACAAATTCCAAAAAATGATCAATTACACTGGACAGCGTCCGCTCAAAATTGGAATCGAATGTGCGCCGATTGTCATACTACAAATCTGCAAAAAAATTTCGATCCCAAAACCAAAAAATACAATACAACTTTTTCTGAAATCAATGTCGGTTGTCATACTTGTCATGGCGATTGCGGAAAACACGACGCCATCGCCCGAAAACATAAATTACTCGCAAATTGGAATCCGAAAATTCCCAAAGAAATAGACTCTTTAGAAAATGTCAATGGCGCTGAAACGGTTAAAAATTGTGCGTTTTGTCATGCGCGGCGGCGTCTTTTGCAAGATAGATTCAAACCGCCAAAACAATCGGTAAGCAACTGGTTCGCGCCGGAGTTAATCGACTCTAATACGTATTATCCAGACGGTCAACTATTGGAAGAATCGTTTGAGTATGGTTCTTTTATTCAGTCGAAAATGCACGGCAAAGGCGTTGGGTGCGTGAATTGTCATGAGCCTCATTCGCTTGAGTTGCGGTTTCAGGGCAATAGACTTTGTACGCAATGTCATTCGCCGTCGATTTACGATACAGTTAAACATCATTTTCATGCCGATTCTAAAAAGCCCGGCGCACAATGCGTTGAGTGTCATTTCCCGCAATCGACATTTATGGTAGTTGATCCGCGTCGAGATCATAGTATTCGTAAGCCGAGTCCGGCGTTGACAAAGTTAGCAGGAACGCCCAACGCCTGCACGGATTGTCATCGGGATCGCAAAAAAGGCGAGACGCTAGATTGGGCAAACGATAAAGTCGAGTTATGGTATGCAGAGAAACGTAAATCGATAGTCGGTTACAGCGATTTCAAACCAATAGACGAGCATTATTCGTTGGCAATACTTTCGGGCAAACGAAATGAATTATCGTCAATTCCGAAGTTGCTCAACGTGATTCGCAACAAAGACAACAAAGAATACAGGTCGGCGATTCGTGCAAGCGCGATTATGATTTTAGGTCGTATTGCGGTTGAAAATGGGGTCAATGAAGTTAGCTACCGCAATTTATTTGACGAGATTTTAAGCGTATGCGTAAAAAGTTTATCAGACGAAGACGTCTGGGTGCGATTATCGGCGGCAAGCGTAATAGGAACTTTCAGCGGCGAGTTGCGGATTAAATATTTGACGTCGATGTTAGGCGATTCAGAGTTAGTGGTCAGATTAGAGGCGGCGCGAGCGTTGGCGGGTCAAGTGGATCATTTTCGTAACGATAATGTCAAAAATTTATTTGCCAACGTTAAACGCGAGTATATTGAGTCGCAGAAAGTCAATTTGGATCAACCGGCGGCGTACTTGAATTTAGCGGTATTTGAGTATGAACTTGTTTCGGCGAAAATTGACGAAACAAATCGTTGGTTACAATGGGCAACGCAAGGATTATCAGGAAAAGACGCAGTATTTGAAGAATCTCAAAAGAAGGCGTTTGATTTAATTGGCAAGTTGACGGAACGACCTTTTAATTTATATCGCGAGTCGATTGAGCTTGACGCTAATTTTTTTCCGGCGCGAGTAAATCTTGCGATGTTATACAACGAGCGAGGCGACAAAGTGTCGGCGGAACGCGAGTTTCGGGAGGCGTTAAGAATTGAGCCGAATAATGGAGATGTTGCGTATTCGTTAGGTTTATTGTTTGCGGAGCGGGGCAAGTTTGAGGAGTCGGTGGAGATGTTGCGTAGAGCGATAAAAAATTTGGACAGACCATTTGACCGTTCGATAGTATCGGCGTCGAATTTATTTGAGCCGGTAGTTATTGAGTCGGAGATTCACAAATCGGCGCGTCTGAGGGTCAGATACAATTTAGGGCTGTTATTAATCCGGATGAAACGATTCGACGATGCAGAAATCGAACTAAAAACAATAATACAATCCGACCCGCAAAACGCGACATTCTTATATGCTCTGACAGTTTTATATTTGCAAAACAACCAAAAACAAAAAGCCAAAAAAATAATCGACCAACTAATAAATATAGAACCACAAAACCCACAATGGAGAAAATTAAAAGAATTGTAAAATGTCGGTGGAATAATTTTTTGTAATATATCAGTGGAATATTTGTTTTTGTAATTATTATCAAGGCGATGAAAGACGAACCTTATTTTTTACCTTATTAAAAAACAAACACTGATAATACGGGGAATTTTAAACGCGGATAATATCGGATAGGACGGATAATCGCGGAGAATACAAATGAAGCCTTTGTATGGTAGAAATCAATAATTTTAAATAAAGGGGGGGATGGAAGAAATTATTAAAGACAAACTCAATAATAATTAATAATTAATAATTAATATTTTACTTAATAATAAATAAACCTAAATAAATAATATAATTTTATTGACATTAAAATCGTCATTTGCTTTATCCGTCAAATCCGTATTATCCGAATTATCCGCGTTTAAAAA